>NZ_CP120683.1:4975000-5275000 GCF_030506325.1 Tunicatimonas pelagia
ATTACGATCGAGAAGTTTTTGCCGTGCCGGGAAGTATTCATCATCAGTATTCACGAGGATGTAATCAACTGATTCGGCAACATAAAGCGCACCTACTAAGCCAAGGTGAAGATATTATCACCATGCTTAACTGGGATTTAGAGAAAGATATAAACTACCTAACTAATCAACCTAAAATTTTTGCGCCACCGGAAGAATTGAATGAGGATGAGCAAAAAGTATATAAAGTGCTCACTCAGCACCCCGATGGTTTATTATTAGATAAAATTAGTTGGTGTACCCAACTATCAATATCACAACTAGCCGCAGTACTACTCAATCTAGAATTTAAACAATATGTGCGGGCACGACCCGGAAACAGGTATCAACTTCGAACAGTATGAATAAGCAATGGGGGAAAGAATTGAGCTATGGAGAGTTACCAAGATTATTATCAAGTGCTGGATGTAGGCTATAATGCTTCATCAGAAGACGTAAAGTTGGCCTATCGTCAGTTGGCCAAACGTTATCACCCCGATGCTAATGCGGGCGATAAGGACAAAGAAGAGATGTTTAAGCTGATAAGTGAGGCTTACAATGTTCTCTCTAACACTGATAAGAAAGCTTCTTACGATTTATCGTTACTGCTAGGGCTGTATGAAGACGAAAAATCGCGGACAACCCGTACCACTAGGGCGCGCACTCAGCCACAGTACACCTACCGTCCACCGGTGTCGGTCTATTATTCAAAACTAACTTACGTAGGAATGACTGTGCTGGTATTGGCTCTAGTTGCCTCTATCTTGCTCGTTCCATTTGCTTTATCACGTTATTCTTCCTCCTATCATTACGATAAAGGATTAGAGTACTATCAGAATGAGCAATATTACGCAGCCCTAAACAGTCTAGAGCGATCAATCTTAGACTTTGGTAGCAAAAATGTAGAAGCTTGTCTACTAGCGGGTACTATATTAAGTGAAGAATACGGTCAGTTTAATTATGCAATTGATTATATGGATCGTGGTTTGGAAGTTGCTTCCTCCGATGGGGAAAGAGTGCAGTTGCTGTATTGTAAAGGGCAGTATTTACAGGGCAGTGGCGATTATAATGGAGCTATTGAGCAGCTCAACCAAGCATTAGAGCTATGGCCACAGTACGATAGTCTATATCTTACAATTGCCAGTATTTATGCGTTTAACCTAGACCAGTACGACAATGCTATTGAATATTATAAGCAGTTACAAACGGGCGGGGAAGTATATGATGAAGTAACTTACGGGTTGGCCTATTGCTACTATAAATTGGGTGACGTTGATCAGTCGGCTCGCTATATCAATAAATATATGGTAAATTATGGCATTAGTACTGAAGCGTATTTGCTACGAGCCAAATTAAATGCGAAGCGGGGGGAATGATCGGTTGGCGTGTGAGGATATAAAAAAGCCTCCCGGCTGCATTCCGGTGAGGCTGAAAATTTGGCTAAATACTATTGTATGTAAGGTAACTCCTTATTTGGTAGCTTTATTGCATACCTGACGAATCATTTCGTAGGCTTTTAGATCACCCAACTCTCCGGCTTTGCTAAGATCTAAACAGCCTTCTTGGTGAAAACCTCGTTCAATTCGAATTACTCCGCGTAAATAATAGGCATCAGGATTCTTTGGGTTTAACTCAATAATTTTGGTGAAATCATTAATAGCATCTTCGTAAACTTGTAGTTCACGGCGAGCCTTTCCTCGGTAGTAATACGCCTGAATCAGGTTTTTGTTGAGTTTTACGGCCTCGCCATAATCGGCAATAGCCCCGTAGTAATCTTGCAGTGAAAATTTTACATTTCCGCGTTCAAGATAGGCTTCAGCAAAGTCAGGATCAGCCTCAATAGCCGAATTATAGTCCTTCATAGCACCGTGATAGTCTTCAAAAACCGTTTTGGTTTTTCCTCGCAAATAGTACGCGTGAACATTAGAAGGGTTGGCTTCAATAGCTTGATTAAATGCCATGATAGCCTCCTTGTACGAGCCTTCCTCAAAAAGCATACGCCCTTTAGTGACTAAATCGTCTGAACCGGGAAGTGCCAGTAGCGATTGAGAAATTAAGAGAGCTATAGATAAAATACAGATGGTAGCCAGATTTTTCATTTGTTTCATATAATTGGTGTCAGTGTTCTTCACTATTATTATATACGCAAAAATGAGTATAAATAATGACTTTCTGTAAATGGGTAGTACTAGCTATGCGTAATTTTATAGTAATTATGTAAATTATTATACGATAAATCTTCAAAAATTAAAAATCAATCCAATTAATATCTTTCTTTAGATGGGAAAGAGTTTTAGCTTCTGTACTGTCGGAAGGAGGGGTGTGGTTGTACTGCCAAGTAGCCAAAGGAGGTAAACTCATAAGTATTGACTCGGTGCGTCCATCAGTATCTAGTCCAAATTTAGTACCCTTATCCAATACTAAGTTAAACTCTACGTAGCGCCCCCGGCGAAGATACTGCCACTGCTTATGCTGATCCTCGAAGGAAAGATCTTTATTTTTATTCATAAAGTAGGTGTAGGTCGGCGCAAATACTTGACCTACCGCCTGCACGAAAGCGAATATATCGGTTTTCTGCTTTCCCTTTTGGGCGGTTAGGCGGTCAAAAAATATCCCACCAATACCTCGGGTCTCCTGGCGATGTTTGATATAAAAATAATCATCAGCCCATTTTTTGTAGGTAGGATAATAGGAGGGGTCAAAACGGTCGCAAACTTCTTTAAGTGTAGCGTGAAAGTATTGAGCATCCGCACGGTCTACGTAGTGAGGAGTAAGGTCAATACCTCCCCCAAACCAATAGACTCCGTTACTCATTTCAAAATACCGGACATTCATGTGAATAATCGGGACAAAGGGGTTATGCGGGTGTAGCACAATTGAAACTCCGGTAGCGTAAAATTCAGCCGAATCAAGATTGAGCGCAGTTAGAATTTTAGCAGGAGTTTCTCCGTGTACGGCCGAGAAGTTGACTCCCCCTTTTTCAATGACCGAGCCGTTATTGAGAACCCGGGAAGTACCACCACCACCGCCCGGTCGGTTCCAGGTGTCGGGGATAAATTGCCCACTACCATCAGCCTCCTCAAGAGTGGTACAAATATCGTTTTGAAGATGCTTAAACCATTCTGCTATTTTTTCTTTGGTAATCATACTGCTAAGAATTATCGAACTTTCTACCCGCGCGAAGATAGCGGTTTAGCCAATATGATTCACAGGAAGGCGAAAACGATTCATTGAGGTACTAAGCTAGATAGGATAGTTTTAGGGAAGTATGATTGCCAATGATGATGTGCTGATTCGGCCTTCACGATTGGCTGATATAGCTACCGGATCACTCCAATCACTTGCGGATATGCCATTGATTGACCTAATACGAATGTAATATAGCTGACCAGATAGCAAAACATCTTTAGCTAGCAATAATGAGTTATCCTTAGTAGTTTGATCTGCTACTAAATGCTGAGAAGAGAGTTCTTCCAGAAATATTTGCACTTGGTAATTATGCGCTGATTCGGAATGGGGCCACTGAATTTGAGATTGTTTGGAGTTTTCCTGATAGCGTAATCGCATATCTTGTACACTGGGTGCAGTGAGACGATGAGTCACTACTATATCGTCTAAAATTGCTCCGCTGGCAAAACCATCCGACCCTAAGAAGCTACGATCTCCTACATGCTGAAAACGGATAATAAATTGATCGGTATAGTTAAGCGCCAGAGTTTCTATCAGAGAATCAAGGTTGATAGAATAGCGCACATACTGCCGAGGTACTGAAGGACGGAAACTATACGCATGCTGGTAGCTTTGCCCTCCATTTTGACTAACCCAGATGCCGTTTTCTTTCTGGCTTTCTGCCTTATGGCTGTACATACGGAAGTTTAGCTCAAGGTTTGATTGATAAGATAAGTCTAAGTGAAGATCGTAGGCACTAACGCCTAATTCTCCATTGTGAGCCCGCCCCAGTGCCAAAGCGTGAGGTGAGCTGTGTCCTAACCCATCTATTATCTGAGCACTGGCATCCGGACGAATTAGTTCTTCATCGGCGGTTTTGGATAAATTACCTGCTCGCCAGAATTTGGTTAATGAATCAGATTCAAACGTTTCTATAAGTGGCAATGCGGCGTAGTATTGGTGCGGAGGTTCCTGAATGCTGATGTTGTCTAAGTAAATACCATCACTCACCGTGCGGGTACCTTCAAAGTCATCATCATCGTGCTGTTGAAAGCGAATGACAAAATGCTCGGTTAATGCGAGTTGGTGGTTGGCGGCTATTGCTCGAAGGTTTAGTGCGTTAAATTCACCCCAGGCTTTGGTAGCCCAAGAACTTCCATCAAAGTGAATAACTTTGGTAAAGTGTTGCCCGGCATCATTACTGAAGTAAACGCCATCTAGCGAATGAGTTTCGTCGTAGTGATTAAATATTTTGAAACTCAACTCAGGATTTTCAGCTTGACTCAAGTTAATGTGCAGATCAAGGGCATTGGTGTTATACAGCCGATCTACTGTGTTCCCCAATGCTATAGCATATCCCTTCGCATGAGGAACTAAGGCTACATGCCCCGTGGGAGCTACCGAAACTGCGGTATCTCGCGTATCAGGCACACTTACTTTCCAGTAAGAAGCCAGTGAGCCGTGATTAAAATCCTCAAAAAGCGGATACGAAGCATAAGTAGCCGTAGCCTTCCGGAGTTCAATATCATCCAAATAAATACCATCGCTGCTGAGCCGACTTCCTGCAAAATCATCATCATCGTGCTGCTGAAAGCGAATAACAAATTGACTGGTTAGCGGAATTTTATGCTGCTGGGCCAATCGGTTAATATTTATTGGTGGGTAAGACCCAAACTCCTTTTCTCGCCAAGCTTCCAAGTCAAAGTCAAATACCTTAATGAATTGCTGACCACCGTCGGGGCTAAAGAAAATACCATCTTGCGGATGCGTTTCATCACCGTTGTTCAGTATTTTAAATAAAAGCTCAACTTCTTTCTGAGATGATAAGTCTACTCGCAAATCCAGCGCATTCGTAGTGAGTTGTTCGTCACGCTGGCTACCCATTCTTAGGATTTTTCCGCGCAGAGAATCATAGTAGACCGATTCTACTACGCCAAAGGGCGATAGCGGCTGATTAGGTTCGGTGATATTTCCTACTGATAAGGACGGATGCCATGCTTTGCTCTCAAAACTCTCTTTAAAAGGAATAGTGGTATAAGTATCTTCAAAGGCCAGCACCTGAATATTATCTAGTTGTATGCCATCACTGTATTGGGCACTTCCAATAAAATCGTGGCTACCGTATTGCTGAAAGCGAATAATGGTTTGGTTATTAAGTGAAAGACTCTTCTTACGGGCTAGTAGTGTTACATCTAGGGGAGAAGGAGTGCTCATGGTTCGGGCACTCCATTGGTCAAAAGAAAAGCCATAAATCTTGGTAAAAAATTTCCCTCCATCAGTACTAAGGTAAATACCATCTTGCGGATGGCTTTCTTCTCCGTAGTGAGCAATGTCAAACTGTAGTAACACCCGGGAATGAAGCGATAAATCCAAAGGTAAGTCCAGGCGATTTATTACTAGCTGTTTGTTGCCATCGTGCAGCTTTCCTAGTCGTATCACATAATTGGTATCCGGTGCAGTAAGTCGGTAGGTATTAACTACTCCGTTATCTATTCCCGGTTTAGCAACCCAGGCATCTGATACAATACCGGCCTCAAAATCATCTGAAAAAATAACATTTTGAGCTAGTGCAGTAGTAGCACTCAACCAGCTAATAATGAAATAAATGATAGGTATAGGTAATTTGCTCATTTAACTATTCATGTAATATTTAGTGTAAATTTACAATTTTTTAGTTAAAAAATTAAATTAATTATTATATTTTTTATATAAATATGCTTCCAAGGCTGTTCTGTCTTGTTTGTAGAAATACAGTGAACAAGTAATAGATACCTATAATTTAAAGAAAAAAGAAAGGGAAATCGAAAAAAGCGATAAATCGTACTTATCAGAACGGGTAGCCAATACCAATATTTAAGACCCCATTAGCAATTTCGTCCCACACATCAAACTTCTGACCAATCCACCTTCCGGTAGGCTCGTCTTCGTTGCGGTCGTATACCTCACGGGCAGGGTCATATATTTTTATACCGTAGTCGAAGCGCAGGATTAAAAAAGAAAAATCGAAGCGAAGGCCTGCCCCGGCTCCAACTGCGATTTGGGGAATAAAAGAGTTGAAGGCAAACTGAGCTGAACCTTGGCGAGATGGGTTAGGATCGGTGCCAGAATCAGTTCGAAATTCTCTCAAACGCCACACATTCCCGGCATCTACGAAGAGGGCACCATTTACAAAACCAAATAGGTTTTGGCGGTACTCAACACTAGCTTCTAGCAGTATTTCTCCGGGTTGCTCCAGGTTGTATTCAAAATATCCGTTAGAGTCTACGCTATCAGGACTCACTGATCCGGGACCCAAACGACGAGGGAGCCAAGCCCGAATACTGTTGCTTCCTCCCGCAAAAAAGTACTTCTCGTAGGGAAGCACCTGATCGTCGGGATCTTCATTGTAGGGAAACGCGAGGCCAACATTAACTCGATATGCTAATGTCTTTTCTTTAGAGAGCGAGATATACTGACGAAAATCAGGATTGAATTTCAAGAACTTGAAATACGCTAATTCGGCATCATCAAGGGTTTCGGTTCCAAAGAAATTGAGTAAGGTTCCTCCGCTTTCAAAAAATAGTCGTAGGTACGATGGAGTACCTTGATTTTTCTCTCCTAATAAAGGATTGGCACCATAATTATTAAAATTGAACGTAGCCGTGAAGCTGGTGCTGGTTACGAAAGATGGCTCGAAAGACCGATTTAGCGGAATCCCGTAGGTCTCTAAACTATTATTCAGAATGGTTTGAAAAGTATCTAGTTTAATTCTAGAGTCAATAAAGTTAAAGTCAATTGGAGTTAAAATATACTGAGCTTTCTGCCCTTTTTGCCAAGTATAGGCCATTGAGGTCTGAAAATTGGTTCGGGTGTACTCGGGTCGATCTACGTAGTTGTAGCCCGTCTGAAGCCGGGTCTTAGGGTTGAATCTACCTAAGTCTTGCTTCCAGCGTTCAGGAAGCGGAAGTATAAACTGCGGAAAGGTAAGCGATAGGTTACCCCCGGCTTCGCGACTGGCAAATACTGCGCCACCAGTAGCTTCTCCAACCACAGGAGGCACTCCTTCAATACCCGCCCGCCCGCTGAGTTCCAGAATCTCTAACCCACCAAATACATTACGCACTTGTAATGAGGCATTAACAAATGGCCCTGGCAACCCCTGGCTTACATTTAAGCCTACCTCGGTTGAAGTCTGAAATTTCTTAAGAGGGCTGGCGTAGATATTGGCAATAAACTTACCCCCGGTGGTATCATAGTTGATGTTAATAAACTTAAAAACATCTAGGTTGGAAAGTTGTCTTTGGGTCTCTAGTGTTTGCTCTCGGCTATACGGATTATTCTTATCAATTAATACCCGACGCCCAAGAATTTTTTTGTAGTACTGATAGCGGTGGTAGCGATACGTAACATCGTTGTAAGTACTTACCTTTCGTTCTCCGGTATAACCTCGCACATCAGCATCAGTAGTAAAAATAATAGAGTCTAGTTCAAACTGTTTGTGAAAACCTCGTTTGGCTGGCTCACGAATCAGCGTATACACTCGTACTTTTCGCTCGCCAATAGTAGAATCTACCCGAAACTCAATATACTGTCGGCTAAAGTCGTAGTAACCGTTATTCTTGAGCAGGTTTTCAATGCTCTCCCGCAACCTTCCCAACTTATCTTGATCGTAAATTTGATTCTCTTTAATGATTTTATTCCGAATGTTGTCCTGAACCAGAGTGAGAATGGTGGTATCATCACTCAAATAATTCATTGAATCAATCCGATAAGGCTCCTTCTCAATAATTGTGTAGGTAGAAGTTACCTGTCGATCTTCCACTCTAACGTTACGGCTGACTTCTCCTTCAAAAAAACCTTTTGTATGAAGGTAACTCTCCATCTGTCGGCGAGTGGCTTCAGCCTTGCTACTGTCATACACTGACAAAGGCTCTCCCCAGCGCATAAATAAGGTGCCCTCTTCTTTTTTCTTCTCTAGCTTGGCTAATTTTTCATTTTGTTTTCGCTCGAGTCGTTGTACTTTTCGGTCTTTTCCTTTGCGTTGGGCTTTGGTCACCTTCTGCTCATATTTCTCACGAACTTGCTCGGCTTCTTGCTCAATTTTTTCCAGATCATAATTTTTCTGGCCTTCGTGGTACAACCAAACATAGGGAGCAATGGGAAGAATAGGCAAACGACGATTAGGCTCTTGACGATAAAAATCACTTAATTCGCTTTCGCTCACTCGTTGGGCACCTTTTATTCGCTGTTCGTAGAGCAAATACTCGCCTTGTTCAAGGTAGCGAGTCCCTAAACAACCAGTGGCTAGTAGGCTTACTAAAAATAGAAATATATTGTATATACTTGGTCGAGCGGTCACAGATTGCTTATAAAAAATACATTACTACTGGTATGGTTCCTAAAAAGACGCTGAAACTAGTAAAATCTCTTCAGCTAAAAAAATACCGACAACAGGAAAAATTGTTTTTAGTAGAAGGGGTTAAGAGTATTACTGAACTCTTGATTTCTTCATTCAGAATTAGAACGTTAGTTGGTACCTCAGTGTTCATCGATCAACATAAATCCTTAATCAGTAAGCGTTTACCTGAATCGGCTATCTACCAAGCTAAAGAATCGGATATTTCATCGGTAAGCTCTTTCAAAAACAATAACGCTGGGGTGGCGGTCGTCGAAATGCCAGCCTTGCGAGCTCTACCAATAACGCTATTGGGTTACGCTTTAGTGTTAGATAATATCCGCGATCCGGGCAACTTAGGAACAATTATTCGGATTGCCGATTGGTACGGTATTTCTACTGTCATCTGTTCGCCAGAAACTACCGATGAGTTTCATCCTAAAGTAATTAGTGCTAGCATGGGCTCGTTTCTTCGGGTCTCCGTTTATCGAGCCAACTTGACTACCTATTTGCAAAAAGTAAAGCTTCCCGTTTACGGTACACTGGTGAGCCAAGGGACGTCCGTGCATGAGCTGAATTTTGCGCCACAGGGATTGATTCTACTGGGAAATGAGTCAGAAGGAATAAGTGAACCAGTGAAAGAATACATAACCGATGCGGTACACATTCCTCAATTTGGTACGGCAGAATCGTTAAATGTTAGCATTGCTGCTGCCGTAATCTGCGATAATATGAAACGGAATACGACAAAAAACGTCGGCTAGTTTCTTACGAGAAACCGTCTATTACCCTTCTAAAAAAAAGAAGTGTCGTGGCTGGCCTCAGCCATCATTTCTTCGGAGAGTGCTGGGCCCAGATAGCGATCAATAACGTAATGGGCTACGTATAGTAGGGGAGTAATAGCAATGGCAATAATGAATTTATAGCTATAGTTGACAATTCCCACGGCAACCACCTGAGAAATAGACCAGCGAGTACCTGCCGGAGCTAACAAGTAAAACGCAATAAATAATACTAAGTAGCTATCAATTAGCTGAGAAACTAACGTAGAGCCTGTTGCCCGTAGCCAGATACGGTTACCACCTGTTATACGTCGTAGCTTCTGAAAAACGAATACGTCTAGCAGTTGACCGAGCAAAAAAGCGGCGAGAGACCCTACAATAATTCCCATTCCCTGGCGGTAAACTTGATTAAAAGCAAAATCAATGTTAAACGGATTCCCCTGGGCATCTTCACGGTTTACATCCAGCCAAAAATCAGCTGGGGCTAAGCTGGTAGTGATAGCAATGGCTACAAAAGCATACGCAATAAATCCGGCCGTGAGGAAGCTAATTTTGCGAACTCCATTCTTTCCATAGTACTCGTTGATAATATCAGTAGTAATGAACACAATAGGCCACAGCACTACTCCGGCTGAAAGGTTGAAATCCAGCACAAAATCACCTAATAAATGTAGTTGAGCCCGAGGAACGCCCAAAGTATCTTCTAGTGAAAATACCTTTACCCCAATTAGCTCGGCAACAATAGCGTTAGTCAGAAAGATTCCGCTGAGTACAATGAATAAATTAGACTTTTTACGGGAAGAGGAGGTGGTGCTGGGCATTATTCCGGTATCGTAAAATCTTGACCTTCTATCGCTAACGATGTGTTGCTGAAAACGGTTTTTGCTTCTTCTAAAAGCGGTGAAAGGTCGCGGTAGCGACTGGAGAAGTGACCAATAAGCAGCGTTTCTACTTTCGCTTGTTTGGCAACCTCGGCTGCTTGTAAAGTAGTGCTATGGTAGCGCTGTTCTGCTAGTTCGCGCTCCTGATCCATAAACGTGGTTTCGTGGTAAAGCAGATCTACCTCACTCACCCATTCGGCCAGAGTTTCAAAATAGCGGGTATCTGCGCAGTAGGCGTAGCTACGGCTTTTGCGAGGGGGTAAGGTGAACTTTTCGTTTTGGTAGCGAATGCTTCCGTCAGTATTTACAACATCCTGACCATTTTTTAGGGCAATAATGTCTTCTACCGAAAGGTCGGCAGGCATGGTATCCTTATTAATTCGTCGTGGCTTGGGTTGCTCTCTAAACAAGAATCCCCAGCAGGCAATTCGGTGCTGTACCGGAAAAGTGGTTACTGAAAGTTGAGCGTTCTCATAAATAACGGTTGGCTCAGTAGCGCGTAGCTCGACGAAATGGACTGGAAATCCTAACACCGCTTGTGAGACTCTAAAATGAGCGGTTAACACATCATTCAAACCTGGCGGCCCATACAAGGTGAGGGAGTTTTTTCTGCCTACCAAGCTAAGCGTATTAAGCAGGCCAATCAGTCCAAAGTAGTGATCTCCGTGGAGGTGACTGATAAATATTTGGCTAATCCGATTCGTTCGAGCCCGATAGCGACTCAACTGCATTTGGCAACCTTCCCCGCAGTCAATCAGAAAGTAGTGAGAACCTACCGTAAGTAGCTGACTGGTTGGGTAGCGACCAAATGCGGGAGTTGCCGAATTAGAACCGAGTATTTTAAGTTGGAAAGACAATAATTAATCCTTACCGTTCTCGCTTTCTGAAGCTTCGCTGTTTAGATCATTCTCTAGCTGATTTAGAAATACAGCATCTACCGCTTCTTGAGGAGTAGGATAGATAGTAAGTACACTATCCAATTGAGAGATTTTTACCAGTTTCACTACATGGTCGTTTAGTGCTGAGAGTACAAATAGGCCCCCATCCTCCCGATATACCCGATTACCGACCAACAGCGCGCTCAATCCTGACGAGTCGGTGTACTTTACGTTAGACATGTCGAGGATCATATTTTGAGCACCCTCAGCGTGCATAGTGATGAGTTCTGATTTAAGTTCAGGGGCTACTGATGCATCTAATTTTTCTTCGTTGAGTTTGACGATTGTGTATTTTTCTTGTTTATCAACTGCGTATTTCATGGGCTGAAGCCAGATTAATGTGAATAAAATTGTAAAGTTAACTATAGGGTATTCATTATGTTTTTCTCAATCCTCTGTAGAATATCATCGGTTTCTCCCCTAATAAATTGCCGATTGACTAATTTTTCATACAGCTCTATGTAACGATCGGAGATAGTTTTTACTACCTCATCGGTCATTTTTGGTATTTTCTGTCCCTCTTTTCCTTGAAATCCTTCTGAAATGAGCCACTGCCGTACAAATTCTTTAGACAACTGCTTCTGAGGCTTACCTCTCTCTTGACGTTCTTCGTATCCGTCGGCGTAAAAATAGCGTGACGAATCAGGCGTATGCACCTCATCAATCAGATGAATTTTACCATCAAAAGTACCGAATTCATATTTAGTATCCACCAAAATTAACCCCTGGTTTTGGGCGTAGCGAGTGCCTAAGTCAAATAATTGTCGGGTATACGCTTCTAGCTGCTCATATGCTTTTTCTGGAACAATATTTTGCCGAATAATTTCTTCCCGAGAAATATCCTCATCGTGCCCTTCTTGCGCTTTGGTAGCAGGGGTAATAATTGGTTCAGGAAACGGGTCGTTTTCCCGCAGTCCCTCAGGGAGAGATACCCCGCAGAGAGTCCTTTTTCCGGCTTGGTATTCCCGCCAAGCGTGTCCGGCTAGGTAGCCCCGAATTACCATTTCAACCGGATAGGGGTGACACCGAAATCCGACTATCACATTGGGATCAGGAGCGTTTGCTACCCAATTGGGAATAAGGTCAGCGGTAGCAGTTAGAAATTCAAAAGCAATTTGGTTGAGCACTTGCCCTTTGTACGGGATGGGTTTAGGTAAAATAATATCGAAAGCCGAGATGCGGTCGGTAGTAACCATAAATATCTGACGATCTAGGTAGTATACATCACGAACCTTACCCCGGTAAAAATCCGTTTGGCCAGGAAACTGAAAATTTGTTTCAGAAATAGTTTGGCTCATATAATGGAGAAAGCGAAAATGGGTGTTATTGGAAAAAAGGTGGCACAAATTTACGAATTATAACGATTTTTGTGCGAGCTTCGGATGTTTATTGCGCCAAACGTCGCTGTAAATGGGATATGTTATTGTAAAATACGGAGTGGATTGGATAGTGGCACTGGTTTTACTGCTGCTATTAGCCCCGGTTATTAGCGGATTATTATTGCTCCTTACAATAGCGGGGCAAGAGTCACCCATCTTTTCTCAGGCCAGAGTGGGGTACCGGGAACAGGTATTCACATTGTACAAGATTAAGACGATGTATTCAACTGAAGTGCTTAAGCAGCAACCTTGGCTGGGAAGTTTTTGTCGGTTTCTTCGCCAGTATTCCGTAGATGAAATTCCTCAATTGGGGAATGTGCTAAAAGGAGATATGTCGTTGGTGGGGCCTCGCCCGTTGCTAGTAGAATATTTGCCTCTTTATAGTAATCAACAAAAAAGGCGACACCAAGTGAGGCCGGGCATCACGGGCTGGGCGCAAGTACACGGTCGTAATGCCCTGGATTGGCCGAAGCGATTTGCGTTGGATGTTTGGTACGTTGATAACTATTCACTAAAGCTGGATGTCAAAATCCTGGCTCGTACCCTTGCCCATTTAATACACCCCAAAGGAGTGCGTCCGGAAGGGTTAACTGATTTTGAAAAGTTTCGGGGCAATTCGGCTAATCAATAGCACTTAGCTTATTGAGCTGTTTCACTAAGGTAGTATCCCGAATAAGAATCATGGGCGAAATTTTGGTCTGCTCTTCTAGAAGGTAGTAGTTTTCAGCATATCGAAGAAAGAGATTGCGGTCACTTTTCGTATTGAGTGCTATAATTTTATAGGGTTCTTCCGCAAAATCACCGTGTAGAAACAGCTTATCATCGTAAAACTGGTAATGAAAAGAATATACCTTATCAACAATCCGTTCTATGCTAATATTCGTCTCGCCAGCATCGTTTGCCTGTAAGGCTTGCTTCTGAGGCATCTCAAAATCACTGTAGTCTACCTGAATCGCATCTTCAGAAAACTCTGTCGCAACTGCCGGGCGACGAACGGTAGGCAACTCACGGGTAGCAGATCGCTGAATTGTTGTTGGGCGAGCGTCAGCGACTAAGGTGCTTTCGTTGGGTTCAGGGATTACCACATCGGGAATGGGTTCCAGAACTGTCGCTGGCTTGGGAGCTTGAACTATGGGTTGCTCTTTCGCACTCAGTGTTTCGGGTGAAGCTATGTCTACCGGATTAAAAGTACTATCAGAAGGGGTAAGCGTCAGGTACGTACCTACCGAAGCAACAAGCAGCCCTGATACAACCGCAGCTACTCGGAAAGGAGAGCCAATTAACCAAGGTGACTGCTCAATCGGTATCTGATTTAAACGCGCTTTGATATTCGCTTTTCTAGTTTCGCCTATTGCCTGAAAAATCTCCTGCTGAAGCTTTACATTATTTTGCAATAGGGGGTCTTGTTGTATCTTCTCATCAAACGCAGCTCGCTCACTCGCTGAGAGTTTACCTTTCAGGTAGCGATCTACTTGTTCAGAGTATGTAAAATGTTGATCCATAGGGTCTAATCTAGAAAGTCACTGGCCGAATAATTGGTTTTTACTAAGTTATCCAACCGTTTTTTGCATTTGTACTTCTTTGTTTTTGCCGTTTCCGTATTCGCAAATCCTAATTTTTGGGCAATATCTTGTAAAGACATATCGTCAAAGTAATAGTACATCAGTATCTTTTGGCAGGTGTCGCCCAACTGTTGAATACAATCTCGAATAATCTTGTTTCGCTCTTGGCTTTCATTATCAATATATTCAATTCCGTCTTTTTCTTCGTGCGTTAATCGGCCTTTCCGGTCTAACTCTTTACGCCATAAGTTCAGGCAAATACTGTAGAGATACGTACTAATTTTAGAAGTAAGTACCAATTGATGACTTACTGCTTTTTGCCAAAAAACAATTAACGCATCCTGATAAATATCCTTTGCTTCCTGCTCAGTGCCATTATTTTTAATAATCGCCCGCGTCATCATTCGGTAGTACTTTCGATACAGCTCATCTAATGCTTTTTCGTCCCCTTGGCTGATGCGGTCTAAAATAACACTGTCTTTCATTACAAAAGCCTACAAAGGTTAATACTACAACTTAACAAAACGTAACCGCCCACGTAAGGTATTTCTTTAAAAATACTGTTCTTGGCGGTTATGCAGATACTTACTGAACGTTTAATTTTCGCATTTACTACAAATAAAGCAACTTTCGTACTAGTTATCTATTGTATTCAGGTAATTACAGATAGATGTAATTTTACGATAAAATATAAATAAAATAATATTCTATTGACATTTATTTATTTCTTCTGCTACTTTTTTGACTGGAATATACCCTTGCTCATGCCCCCATGAATTATATATATAGGTAGCAATTTGGGCTATTTCAATGTTGGTTAATTGCTCATTGGCTGGCATAGGTTGATTGTAAACTTCCCCATTAACTACAATCTCCTGATTTAAACCGTACTTGATAACGCAAAACGTTCGGGATTGATCGCTCAGCATATAATCAGATTGGAACAAGGGGGGGATTAACTGGCCGAGTCCGGTTCCGTCGGGTTGGTGGCAATTACTGCAATGCGTGGCGTAAAGTTGTTGCCCCTGAATCATGTACTGCTCGTAGTGTAGTTTATCAGCCCGGCTCAAGTTTTGAGTTGCCGAATTTTGGAACTTACCACCATCGCAGCCCGATAGAAAGCAGCATATTGAAACTAAAACGCACAGCTTCATGAAGAGGCCATTCGTTCTTCCTTCTGAAGCAGGCGACGAATATCATTAATGAGTACATCTACCTGTTCGGCTACGGTGCCATCGTAGGTGCCCCGGATGCGCCGTTGTTTGTCCACTAAGATAAATGCGCCACTGTGGATAAGCCCTCCCGGAGCTTCTTCGTCTTCCATCGCAGTTACCATGTAGCTCTTCAGTCCAATGTCAAATATTTTGTCTTTATCCCCGGTAACGAAGTGCCAGGTGTCGCTGTCAACCCCCAGTCGCTGCGCGTAGTCGTGCAGTAAGCCTACCGTATCGTACTCGGGGTCAATGGTGTGGGAAAGAATTGCTACTTGCTCGTTGTCTTTAAATTCTTCGTACACTCGCAGCATTTCTTTTTTCATAACAGGGCAAATGGTAGGACAAGAGGTGAAAAAGAAATCAGCTACGTAAATTTTATCTTCAAAAGTAGCCGGAGTAACTACGCTACTGTCTTGGTTTACGAAGGAAAAGTCGGCTATTTGGTGGTATACGGTATCTTGTAACTGGACATCGTAGTGACGCTCCCCGTAAATGGGCAGGGTAGCAGCTTCTTGAGACGAGGGGGCACCACAGGAGTAGAAGCCACCAACGAATAGACTATTAATAATAATTTTGATAACTCTCTTCATAGCTAGTGTATTGTGAAAATATAACGGTAGAAAGAAATGGCAAATTCCCGGTTTACCCTAAATTTTACGTTTAGTACGCATACGTTTATAAATCTGAATAGCGACCATCAGAATTGCGGTAAAGGCAACCAGCCCTACCAAGCCGTAAACCATGCTAAGTGTACTTTTCAGCACAACCAAAAAGACCACGGCCACCAAAATAATAGTGGCTACTTCGTTCCAGATGCGTAGTTGTTGCGAAGTGTAACGCACATCGCCCCGTTGAAGTTGGTGGTAGATGCGGTGACAAAGCAAATGGTAAACATATAAAAACACTACAAAAACTAGCTTAATCCACAGCCAATCCGGCATGTTGTTCGCGTAGAAGTGTAGGAAGTAGGAGCCAAGAAGTAGAGTAATTACAGCAGAAGGCCAAGTGATAGCGAACCATAGCCGCTTAGACCATAGTTTAAGGTTTTCTAGTAGAATAGACCGTTTGGGTTCATCTTCCGTGTGGGCTTCTACAGTGTAAACAAACAGGCGAACAATGTAAAATAGCCCGGCAAACCAGGTAACAACAAAGATAATGTGAAGTGCTTTAATGTAAGAATAGGCCATAGGTGCGTGCTTGCGCTCTCAAAGATACGCAGCATGGCGAGAAAAAAAATTGTGGTGCTAGGGTGTCAGTGTTTTTAGGTGTTCATGTTTTGAATTCAGAGTTCTAAGTTCAGAGTTTGATAATTTTGAACACTTGAACACTTGAACACTTGAACACTTGAACACTTGAACACTTGAACACTTGAACACTTGAACACTTAACTAAAGTCGCTCTCGGATAGGAAGGTTAATGAATACATTGGTACCAATTCCTTCTTCGCTCTCTAGCCAAATGCTGCCCTGGTGTTTTTCTATGATGTTCTTAGTCAAATATAAGCCTAAACCAGCAGATTCTTCTCCATTAGTACCTCGGCGAGCTGCTTTGGTAAACTTACCAAATAAGTAAGGACGAAGCTTTTTAGGAATACCAATTCCTTGATCGGCGATAGAAATATTAGCCACATTGGCGTAGCGAATAACTTTAACAACAACTTCGCTATCGGGTTGAGAAAATTTAACGGCATTGGATAGTATGTAGGAAAAAGCGCGCTTTATGGCCTGAGGGTCAATCATAATATGAATAGGATCGTCAATATCCTCAAAATGAAGTTTTACACGCTTTTGATAGATAGCTTCCGATTCATAACTGTTTACAATTTCCGATAAAAAGCGGTTTAAATGGGTAGGAGCAGGCTTGAGGTTAGGGTTTTCCTCATAGCAGCGGTCTAGATCGATCAAATTATGAATGATACTTTTCAGATCGGAACAATCTTGCTCAATCGTAGAAAAATACTTTTTATGATCTTCATCAGCCACGCTTTCAAAGAAAGTGGTCAATGTTTGGTTACATGAGCGAATTCGGGCAATTTTATTCTGCAACTCTCGCCCAATTTGGGTTAATACCTCTTCTCCCGAAACTGAATCATTAATCATAATAGCCTATAGTAAATACCTGTTATTTAGCTCTTTACAATTTTACCAAAAGAAATCCCAATATTTTTTATAGAAAGGTGTAATTAAGCAGTCATGTACTATATCTTTATATAATACAATTCATACTAAGCCGTATAGAAGCAAAAAGACGTCTATAGTGAAGAGTAGCGAAAGTACCCGACGGGTAAGTTTGTTAAACCGGGTACTTATCTATAGATAATATAAATTGACAAGGGATCAGTTTTTTACATCGCTGATTGTAGCGGCTCAGTAGCGGTTTTGCGAAAATTATAGGGCAAATTGGGATGTATTCTTTTGATAATAGAAAGCGACAGTTTGAATAAACTTCTAAAATCCGGTAATGAGTAAGTAGTTTGTAAAATAAAAAATATTAATAGGTATATACTTTACTACTGAAAATGTGCTATTATTTAAAATAATGAAAATAATTATTTAAATAAATCAAAAAAGTAGATACTTTTAATAAGAAATAAGGTGACATGACCGATAGTTTTACCACTAATCTAAAACAGTATCATGCACAAACTAACTACCAACCTACTAACATTAATCTCAATAGCAATACTTTTTTCCGGATGTGAATACATCTGTGATTGTGAAGATGATGGCCCAGAGCCTTGCGCCTTCTCCTACGAAAATATCGTCTACACTCCCAACGGCGCCCCCGGTGACCAACTAATTTCACCAATATTTGATGGTGATATTCCCGAAGGTAGCTTCTCCGCTACCCCTGCTGGTTTAGTCATTGATACAGTAACGGGAGCAATTGATGTAAACGCCAGCGAATTTGGAAAAGAGTATAATGTGAGTTTTCGCATTAAAGACTCTGAAGTGGTTTGCGAAACGAATATTTTTATTGATAACCCCGCCGACCAAACTTGTGAGTTAAATTACGAAACGAGCGTAATTGCTCCTGGGGAGAAAGATTTTCTCGCCCCATTTTTTGCTAATGGTTACGTACCCGATGGGAAATTCAGTGCCTATCCGTCCGGATTAGATATCAGTCCAGACAAAGGAATTGTAAGCGTAAGCACTAGTACCTCGGGTGTTCAATACTTTATTACTTATATCTCTAATGATAAAAAGACAATTTGTCAAACTACTCTATTGATTACGGGAGTAGATTATCCTGAGCGAATTATTGACCTTAATGCAGGAGATACTGTCTTAAGTCCTTACTTCAATGAGCAAGGAGGCGAAGAGGGAAGAACATTCGGAGAATACAGGGTGTCTCCAGCTGATTTAGCATTTGCTGATGGGACAGTAGAGCCTGGTGTAAGTATCTCGGATGGCGATATTAACATACTAGAAACAATTCGTAATCAAGATCCTGAGGAGCTATTTCCTGAAGAAGGTTTCTTTTCTAAAGACTATACAATTACTTATCTTCTGAGTAATGCGGAGAATGCACTATCAATAGAACTACGACTATATTACTTCCCCGATTTAGCTACATTAGAGGAGCTAGCCCCTGAGTTGCTGGAAGCTATAGAAGACCGGGAGCAATACATCGGAAACGGACGTATCGAGAAGAAACCAAGGTATTGTATAGCTATTGGCGATGCATTGAATTAAGTTTTCGTACTTATGTTCAATTCGAAAGTATTGGTAAGTACTGCTCTTGTTGGCTTTTTTAGCTCGCTCTCTGCGAAGTCTCAAGTACTAGAACCATCATCATCTAACGCTGAGGTTTATTTTGAGAAAGGGGAAGCTTTATTTAATTTAGATGACGCTACTGAAGATACTTATGATCTTGCTCTAGAGTATTATCAACGGACAATTAACCTCTTAAACAATCAAGATACTTTAACCACTACCTTAGCTCAGTGCTATCAGAGAATTGGAAGTATTTATTTGGATCGCGACGCATTAGAGGATGCATTAGAAATGTATCATCTATCTCGCTCTATCAAAACGGCTACTATCGGTATAAAAGATTCTCTACTATATAGCGATTACGTTCTAATTGGAAATGTCTACTACTATACTGACCAGTATGATTCGGCAGAGTACTACTACGGTCTGGCAGAAAACGTTGCATCAATCTACGAGGATAATCTAGCTGATATTGAGAGGCTGTACAACTCACTTGGAGTTTTCAACTTCACATTGGGAAACTACCAAAAAGCTACGACATATTACGATAAGGCTCTTTCTGTAATGCCTGAAGAAGGCTATGATTATGTAATTGCCAAAGTGATTTTTACTTACCACATTGCTTTAGCGAGGCATCGACTCAACCAGCATGATGAAGCAATTAAGCGTTACTATGATGCATTAGAATTTGAAGAACAGTTACCTCAGGTATATCGCGCGCTCATACATTCAGGGCTCGGTAATACTTATCTTGCTTCGGGTCATTATGATAGTGCGCTTCTCCATCTAAATCAAGCACAAAGAGCGGAACTACCATTTCTAAGAATGTCTAACAGTAACCGGTTAGGCAACTTGTTCATGAAAAAAGACCAACTAGGTATAGCCACTGAATATTATGAGCAGACTATACAGATTAACAACAATGAGAAGAGAGGGAAGAATACTCATGTGGCCACTGCGTATCAGGGATTAGGTGATGTAGCTTTAACAGGGAATGCTATCCAAAAAGCTCTAAGGTATTACCAGCTATCGCTTATTAATACTACATATGGCTTCAATGAGACTGATATAGCAAGGAATCCGAACAATAAATATCAGGCAATATTACCATTGAAGCAGTTTAAAGTTTTACATCGGAAAGGTAATGCCTTCGTGAAGTACTACGAGCAAAACCAAGATACTACTAATCTACAACATGCCTTAAATTGCTTTCAAGAAGCGATTCGGGTGGCGCGGTATACGCAGAAGACGTACGATAACGAGGAGGCGAAGTTGTTTTTTGTTAATCAGGTACACTCGCTGTACGAAGATGCTATTCGTACCACGTACCAACTTTACCAGCTTTCTGGTGATGATAGTTATGCTGAACTGGCACTACAGTTTTCGGAAAGAAGTAAAGCTTCGGTGCTTACCGAAATTCTGCGAGAAGTAGATATTAAAGCATCGGGTGAAGTAAACGATAGTTTGGTTAGCGAAGAAAGGCTGCTTAAACAACAAATTACGGCTAATCGCCTTAAGCTAGTGGAAAGCAGCGATTCAGCGCAGAATGAAGAATTCCGGAAGAAAATAAATGATCTGGAAATTGCGCTGGCGCGGGTGGTGAAACAGCTACAGCAAGACGAAAAATACTACCAACTCAAGTATCAGGAAGATACACTTGATCTATCGGTTTGGCAATCGCAGTTGCTGAGCGAAGATGATCTGCTGCTAGAATATTTTATGGGAGAAGAGCAGCTTTACGTTTTTGCAATTGAGCAAAACTCTTTAGCAATGCACCAAGTAGCGTTGGATACGGCTTTCCGAACTACCTGGAAAAAGGTGCAAGACCATCTTTTTGCCTATGATTACGGTGATACATACCAACCTCAGTGGAGTGTACAACTGTATCGCAAGCTGATTGAGCCAATTGCCGGTTCGCTGACTCAGAAAAAGCGGTTAATTGTAATTCCGGCGGGGGAGCTAAGTTATCTACCGTTTGAGATGCTGACCGAAAGCCCCCAGGAAGATAAGTTTTTATTACACGATTATACTATCAGCTATGCCTTTTCTGGCACATTGTTGTACAACGCCCACCTTCGGGAGACCACCCAAGCAAGTAAGCAAGAGGTGCTGGCAATGGCTCCGTTTGCGGGTCGTAATGTTCGCTCGGTGCGCGATAACTCGCTTAGCCCACTGTATTTTTCCCGGCAGGAGGTCGCCAGTGTGGGAGGAAGTTTGTACCTAGAGGAAGAAGCAACTAAACAGCTATTTTTGAAAATTGCTGGCTCCTATAATATACTGCATCTGGCTACTCATGCTTCGGTGAATGATGAAAATCCGCTACAATCATTTATTGCTTTTTATCCGCAAGAAGGGCAGTCTATTGCGAGCCACCGGCTATTTACACATGAGTTATATAACCTGCGGTTAGACAGTGTAAACTTAGTAGTGCTCAGCTCCTGCGATGCTGGAAACGGTCGGTTGGTGAAGGGGGAGGGAATTATTAGCCTGGCTCGGGCTTTTGCTTACGCGGGTTGCCCCAACATTATCACTACGCTCTGGAAGGCCGATGATAAAGCCGCGGCCGATATTGCTTCAAAGATGCATCAATATCTTAAAAACGGCTACGCCAAAGATGAAGCACTGCGACAAGCTAAACTCGATTACTTACGCGACCCGGAAACGAAAGAACTACGTACTCCGTACTACTGGGCTAATTTTGTTTTTATTGGCGATCCAACTCCCATTTACGAGAGTTCTCCTGGGGTGTGGTGGATTATCAGCGGGGTAATTATCTTGCTTCTAGCGGGGAGTCTTATCATCATTGTTAAACGACAGCAACGCTCGAATAGATAAGTCGTGTAGTAGGCTTTGCAAAAAAAAAGAGACTCGATGAATCAAGCCTCTACTCAAAACTCCATGCTAATGGGCGTTCAGCATTATGGAAAGGATGATAAACAGATAATCATTCACTATCAACTGTCTATTATCAATTGTCAAATGCTCTAATATTTCATTTTCAGTAAGCGCAATCGCCACAGGTACAAACTGCTTAGAGAGTCCTCGTAGTCGTGGTCATCGTTTTTACGAATTCCTTCCAACATACCCACAGCTGTTTCAATCTGCCCATCCTGAAGGTACGCGAGTGCTAGATAGTATTCAGCTTTGTCCTTAATCATGAACGCATTTTGATCCTGCATTACCCGCTGGAAAGCCGCAATAGCTTCACCGGTACGTTCTTGTTCCAAGTAGGCGTATCCAGCCCGAAATGTTTCGGCAAAGGTGGGGGTTTCTAACTCGCCGTACAGGCGAAGTACCTCTTCATAATTACCAAACTGGTACTCAACCCGCACTTGGTCGGCTATAGTATCTTCTCGATCTTCCATACTTCGGTTAGAGAGGCCAAGGTACGGAGGCTCACTGGCAATTTTCTCTTCGTACAAACGCTCGGGTGAAAGTGTGGCGTACTGAATGGTTAAATACCCTACTAATACAATAGCCAATCCGGCCGCTACCCGACCCATCCACTGGTACATTGGTACTGCTTTCACGTTTTCTTCAGCTTCTACTTTCGATGGTTTCTGCTGAGTAGAGAAAGTACCAGCACCCTTTTCAGCTAACTCCGGTTGGCTTTCTTCGGCTTTCATAGCTGCTCGCACGGCTTTTATCTCATTCTTGAGTCCTTGGTGCTGAAGTAGAGCCTGTGCTATCTGGGTATCTTCAACCTCTTGCTGTAGTGCGGTATCCTGCTGTATTTTGGCTCGGAACTGCTGAAGCTCTTCCGGATTCAGGTTATTTTTCAAATAGCGGTCAATCCACTCTTCCCTACTCATATCGTTTGATTTATCCATTTGCTAATAAACTTCTAAAGCTCTGTTTCATTTCAGGATGCTCATTGAGCAAGCCCTTTAGTTTGTTCATACAGCGATATTTCATGTTACGGGCCACCTGTTCCGTTTCGTAGCCCATGTGTTGAAATATCTCTTTCATGGGCAGGTTCTCATAGTAGAACAGCAAAAGAATTTTCTTACAATTATCGCCCAGCTTTTCCAACAAGTGGAGTAACTGGTCTTTGACTTCATGTTCACCAATACTCTCCTGAATATCCTGCTCTTCTTTTTCAGTTTGTTCGTAGTAGTTGGTCTCGCGCATTAATACCCGGTTCTGCCGTTTTAGCTCGTTGCGCCATAGGTTGCGGGCAATAGAGTATAAAAATGTTTTAATACTACTGTCACCTCTGAAATTTCCTTTACGAACAATATTGATAAAAACCACAATTGCCTCTTGAAAGAAATCCTCGGCATCTTCATCATTACCACTGTTTGCGCGAATATAGCTGGCTACACTGTCAAAATTAGTATGGTACAAATGGCGAATAACTGGATCCAAATTCTTGCTATGATTTATCGCTTCTATTATGTCTTGGTCTTCGTAACCCGTTTGTATTTTTTTAGTATTCATAGCTTGGTAAACATGGGGTAGTAAATTGTAACTAAAATAGAAAAAAAATTTTCTACTGTAAGAAATAAGTCCGAAGGGTATGTCGTAATTTTTTGGCGTATTGGGTGACAATAGGAGTGGTAAAACTACTAATAACAAAGGAAACTTCAACCATGCCCCCACGCTTAGCTCTACTACTCGGTACAATTCTCGCTGCCCTAAGTCTCACTCGCTGCGACCATCAGGTGCGCTATCGGCAACTCCCTTTCTGGGTACACCAGCACTTTCAGAAGCTATCCGACTGGCAGTATCCCCAAAAAATAGAAGTTGATCGCTACCAACGAAAAGTATACTGGCTTAACAAACAGGGCGAGATTTGGTCAATTGGGACAAATGGTAAAAACGAAATAGTAGTTAACCAAGGAATTGGTGCTCAAGTCGGAATCACATTTATTAGTGATTTTACTATTGATGATTGTAGCGGGATTTTATACTTTACTGATCTGATGGATATCGGTACCGGACAGGGCGCACTAAAGAAATCTGATTTAAACGGTAACCACACCCAAGTGATCGCTACGTTTCCTGACGAAGTGCCCTACGCCGTACATTGGGACGAGCCTGATAATCAGCTCTACTACGCAACTAGGCAAAAAAACAGTCAGCTTCATAGTTTACGTCAGTTAGGTAAGAACTTTTCTTTAATGACAACTACCCAAAAGGTGAAAAATATTGCGGCGATCGTCAATTTGCCTTCATCTTTACACTACCAGTCGCCGTTAATGGCTGACTACCAGCTAACAGATACTAAGAAATAGCTGTTTAGCAGGAAAATACTTGAGTGGGGGTGACGACAAAATCAAGCGGAATATCGTACTGGTCAATATCAGTAATTTGGCCAACAGGTGGTTCTAGCGATAATCCAATCTTCATGGCGTCGGAACGGCACTGCGGTAGAAAGCGATCGTAGTAGCCTCCCCCGTAACCTACCCGATAGCCTGAATCACTGAAGGCTAGCAGCGGAACCAGTATCCAGTCTATCTCCTTCTCGATAACCGTAGGTTCCGAAGCCAAAGGCTCCTGAATATTCCACTGATTAGTTTCCAGACTTGTATCGCGAGTGAAGCGATGATGGGTAAGCGTACCGTTAGCGTGGCTGCGAGGAACTATAACTTGTGCCTGCGATTGATTTAATAAATAGCTGATAATCAGACTAGTACTAGCCTCTCGTTTTTCTTCCGAAGACAGATAGCAATGCACGGTGATTGGTTGAGTAATTGGAAAGCGTTGCTGAAAATGCACGAAGATTTGCTCGTTGCGCTGAGCGTATTCTTGGAGAGTTAAGGCGTTTCTTTTGGCTTTATACGCTTTACGTAATTCAGCTTTCATCATCTGTCTTCTCCTTCACTTAAAATATGAAATTGAAAGTCAAATGGACTAAACACTGCCAATAGCTCGTCAATAAAATTATAATTATTCAAATAAAAATTAAGAAAATTTTCTTTCCGTTCTTGTAGCACTCCTGCGGGAAATAATTTTTCCTTTAACCCTTCCAATTGCTTCACTGAGGTGGCTTGATTTTGCTCTTCTGCTTTCTTGAGTCTTTTCTCAATATTGCTCAAACTTTTAAACGACTGGTTAGCTTCCGAACCGATAAATCCTTCCAGACTACCATCTACCGCGCGGACTTTTTCTTTAATTTTCTCAAAAACTTGAGCCAAAGCGGCTTTCTCCTCCTTTAATAAAATGCTAGCACTGGCATTATCTTCTACAAATTTCTTAACCAACGATTGGGCATCCAAAAATAGGTCTTCCACCGAAACGCCTACCTTGTGCAGTTTTTTTGCATTGGTTTTGTTAATAACCAGCGCGAAGTTTCGTGGCATCAGAATAGGGAAAGCTACTTCGTAGTGGTCAAAGACTGGCTTTAGCTGCAACCAGTACGATAGCTCGGAAGGGCCACCGACGTAGGCCAGGTTGGGCAGAATTACCTCCTGGTAGAGTGGGCGCAAAATTACGTTGGGACTAAAGCGTTCGGGGTGCTCTCTTAACTCCTGAAGTAACTCTTCTTCCGAAAAAGTGTAATCCGTATTGAGTGCCTGAAATTTTTCTTCTTCCCGAACAATTCGTTCCCGACTTGCTTCGCGCAGGTAAAACAAATTAATCTCTCTCGGGAAGACCTGAGTCTTGTAGTCCAGTTCCTCTAGTTTAGCCGAAGTTTCTTCCACCTTTTGTTTAGCGGTATGATTCAGCAAATCATCCTTCATGACAGTGATAAAGGACGATTTCAACTGGGCATCGTCAGCATCCAGTACTACTAACCCCTGTTCTCCGAACAACGCATTTACGTAGTAGCGCACAGCATCGGCCAGGGTTTCTTGCTCGCGGTAGGCTTCCTCAAAAATAGGAGCTTTCTCCGGTAGCTTATCCAGCACGTCACCCAAGCCATTGAGATGAAAGCGACCCACTGCGCCCCGCTGATCGGTTTCCCAGGTATACGTTTTTCCGAAAAGATTAAAGTAGCTGATTTCCTCAAAATCATGATCTTCCGAAGCCATCCAGTACACAGGCACAAAAGTATAATCGGGATGCGCTTCCTTCAACGCCCGACAGGCATTAATAACCGTTACGATTTTATAGATGAAATAAAGCGGGCCGGTAAAAATATTGAGTTGATGCCCGGTGGTTACCGTAAATGTTTTACCATCAGCCAGACGTTGAATATTTTCCGAAACAGCGGCAGGAACATTTAGCGACTGGTACTGCTGCTGGAGAACTTCTACCAATATGGCCCTTTGCTCAGAAGAAAGCTGCTTTTCAGCAATTTGCTCGGAAAAGCTAGCCAATTGAGGTGGACGATGGTAGAAAGAAGTAAGTTCAGGTTTACCGGCGAGGTAGTCTAGGAAAATAGGGTCAAACTGTTGGGTTTTGGCTAGGGATAGTTTTTCTAGTATCATTAGAGATGGTATGTCGATCAAAGTTGGTGGGCTGCGCCACAGTTCCAAATAAGTCGAACTCAGAAGCATCGGTAATGGTTACACGCGCGAAGTCGCCTAAACGCAAATAATTTTCCTGGGCAGGAATAAGTACTTCGTTATCCACTTCAGGAGAATCTGCTTCGGTACGCCCAATAAAGTAGCCACCTTCCTTTCGGTCGATCAGTACTGGCAGTGTTTTGCCAATTTTTTGCTGATTCTTTTTCCAGGAAATTGATTCTTGAACTTCCATCACTTGGTTTACTCGTTCTTGCTTCACTTCCTCAGGAATGTTATCTTCCATACTAAACGCGTGGGTGCCTTCCTCGTGCGAGTAGGCGAAAATGCCCAGCCGATCAAACTGAGTTTCTTCCACAAAATCTAGCATTTGGGCGAAATCCTCTTCCGTTTCTCCCGGGTGTCCGGCAATGAGTGTGGTTCGTAAAGTAATATCCGGTATTTTGTTTCTAATCTGATCCAGTAGCTGCTCGGTTTTTTCGCGGGTAATACCACGCCGCATCAGCTTGAGCATTCGGGTAGAGCCATGCTGAAGAGGCATGTCCAGGTAGTTGCAGACGTTAGACCGCTCGGCTATTACGTCCAATACATCCATCGGAAAACCGGACGGAAAGGCGTAGTGCAGCCGAATCCACTCGATTCCTTCTACATCCGACAAATGGCGTAGTAAGTCGGCTAACCGACGTTTTCGGTAAATATCCAAACCGTAGTACGTCAAATCCTGGGCGATAAGTAGTAGTTCCTTCGTGCCGTTGCGCGCTAAGGCCTGCGCTTGCTTCACTAGGTTCTCAATGGGTTGGGAGACGTGCTTGCCTCGCATGAGCGGAATGGCGCAAAAGGAGCAGGGGCGGTCGCAGCCCTCGGCAATTTTGAGGTAAGCGTAGTGACGGGCAGTGGTGGTGATTCGCTCACCCACTAGCTCGTGTTTGTAGTCAGCTTTAAATTTTTTGAGCAGCAACGGCAATTCTAAGGTACCAAAGAAAGCATCTACCTCGGGGATTTCTTGTTCCAGATCATCTTTGTAGCGTTGCGAGAGGCAGCCGGTGACGTAGAGTTTTTCTATTTGTCCATCTTGCTTAGCATCGGCGTAGCGTAAAATGGTATCGATAGATTCTTGCTTGGCATTATCAATAAAACCGCAGGTGTTGACAATCACTACGTTAGCATCATCTTTTTCCGATTCGTGGGTAGCGTCAATTTGGTTGCCCTTCAGTTGGGTGAGCATCACTTCGGAGTCCACCAAGTTCTTAGAACAACCTAGCGTTACGATATTTACTTTATCTTTTTTTCGTCCTTTCGTCTTCACAGGCGTACTTCGGTTTTAATTGTCTGCAAAATTAGCAAAATTTGCCGCTCGTTAATTCACTATCTCACCAAGTGCTGAGCAACAAGGCTGGTTGTTACGCGTTGGTAGGACGAACGACTATGAAGCATAACGCATTTTGGTACAGAAAGAATCACTTGGGCGTGTTGATCGCGCTCATTTTTTTTGGTTTGGCCGCCTGTCAAGATGAATCTGACTGCACCACTGATTCTACTAATATAGTTCTACTGGAATTTATCAAACTCGTGAATGCAGGCAGCAATAATGAAGCTGATGAAATAGATAGTGTGATTGTCATTGCTGAAGGTACAAATGCCGGAATACCATTCGGAGCAACCAGCCAGATCGGATTACCTCTTAATCCATTAGAAAACTCTACTACCTTCTATATCTTCCGACAGGAAGAAGAGGGGGTATTTACTAGTGATACCTTAGTAATCACTTACCAGCGCGAACAAACGCTAATCTCCCCGGAGTGCGGTCCCGACCAACAATTTATTGGACTAGGCTACGATAGCGATCGAACCACTTTTGATTCGCTGAGGTTGCGAGTGTCGGAGACCAGCCAATCGTCGGCTAGTGCCAATTTTCAAATATACACCTGTCGGTACGAAATGAGCAACGTGTTGCAACTGCGGTTTAACTATCCGGCTAATGAAGATACAATAGTTGATACACTGGTGGTCAGCCGGGTTTACTCGGATGTAGGCAAGCAGGAAGACCTAAGCGTTAACGACAGCATACCCGAAAATGGGAGTCTTACAGTTAGCGTTCCGATTGATGAAGAGCGAGATCAAATTCAGGTGTTTTTGGAGATTGACCAAGACGACGTTCCGGTTCGGGAAGTGAATGTGTTGTACCGACGCGATACTTTTCAGGTACCTACTTGCTTGGCGCAAAACCGCTATCAGGTAGATTCAGTGTGGATGACTGATACTACTCGGCTGTTTGCTCCTGAAATTACCGAAGAACTTCTCAATATCAATAATCCTACGAATGCTCAGGTTTCTATTCGGTAGTATTTTAGTCAGCTTATTAGGCATTACACTGGTGCAGGCCCAGGAAGAGGACTCACTGAGTGCAGTAGGTAAGTACGAACCCTTAGCTCTGCGGGTAGGGGTTTCGGTGAATAATCTGTTGAGATCGGCCATTCGGGAGAACGATACGCAGTACAGTTTTCAGGCCGATGCCGTGTTTGGTCGCTATATGCTGGCGGCAGAATATGGGCGGGCGGAGCTTAGCCGAAGCAGCGTAGCCGAAAATCCGTTTACTTACGAAAGCGAGGGTTCATTTTTCCGAGTAGGGCCGGATGTGAATCTGCTAGTAAACCAAGCGAAGACTAGTTTTCGGGCCGACGGTGATATTATTTTCTTCGGATTGCGATTTGCCCGAGCGCAAGTTACCGATAAAATGACATTGCAAACCCGTGACGATACCATTGGTCCAGATGAAAATAATAATGCTTTTTGGCCTTCGCAGGAAATTACCGCAGAAAACAGCAATCGGGGAGTGATCTGGCTGGAGATGACGGCGGGAATGAAAGTGCGCCTCTACCGTAATATTTTTCTGGGATATAATTTACGCTTTAAGTTTGCTCGCAACTTTCTGGGTAATCCTTCGCTTATTCCTTACGAAATACCTGGTTTTGGTCCCGGTGAAAACGAAGAAGCTTTCCGTTTTGACTACTACCTGATTTACCAAATTCCCTTTAAAAAGAAATCCAGAACTTCTCCTAAGGAACAATGAGCTTGTCTACGTGACGAAACTTGCCAGAAACCAAGGTTACGGTATATAAACCCGATGCTAGTGCATCCAAATCAGCTAAAGTAAGTATAAGCCCACCGGTAGCGTCGGTATTTCTCTGGTATTCACGCACCATAAATCCCGTCATATCAGCCAGCCGAATGGTTACAGCTTGTTCAATAACAAGCCCGGTAGCAGTAACTACCGTTTGGTAATTTTCTATCGGATTGGGTTGAACATTCACTTTGGCCTGTTGAGGAGAGTGTGTAATAGCAATAACCTGAGAATAGGCGGTCGTTCCATCAAAGTCAACTTGCTTTAGGCGATAGTATACTGTTCCGAACGGTGCACCAGTATCCAGACTTTCATAGTATATTGGGTTGACACTATTGCCCGCTCCTTCTACCCAGGCTACCTGGTTAAATACTACAGCGTCTGTGGACCGTTCTACTAAAAAGTGGCTGTTATTAGTTTCGCTGGCGGTCGTCCAGAATACCTTGGCTCCTTTGGCGGTAGATAATGCTTGAAATTCGATCAGCTCTACCGGAAGGGGATTAAATGCTTCGGAAGAAGAGGCTAGTACAAAATCGCTAAAAGTAGTAAAGTTAATGTCTGATGTAATGGTACCCGCCACAAAATCACCCGCTACCGTACCTGATGTAGAACCAGTTCCGCCAATATTTACCCAACTGCCTGATCCATTACTTTTGGCAATCCGCAGTGTGGCTCCTTCATCTGACTCATCATCTTCATTGTAAGCAATAGTTACACTAGCAGAAGCTACTGCCGCGTTGGGAGATTGGTTGATACTGTAATGGCGGGCACCCGATACCCGAACAAGTTCGCTCGGAAGAGTTCGCTCGGTGGGCGCACTTTCAGTGAGCGAACCAATGTAAGTACGGGTTACTGCATCGTCTTGGGCTAAGTTCAGGGTGATTGGCCGATAAAAACCACCGTTTCCGAATGGGAAGAGCTTGGTGGTAGCCCCGGTTGAATTCTCCGTGTGCTGTAGTGGGCCGTTTAGGTAGCTAGAAGCTGACCCACCTGATATAGTACCATCGGCACTAATCACCAGTAAGTCAGAATTAGTGGTGTTAATAACACCATCCGTCAGGGTTAGCGTACCGTTAACTGTACTAGTCCCGCTTAGGGTAAGCGTATCGCCCGCTTGCTTGATTAAATTATTGAAGGTGATCGCTCCGTTGATACTTTGTTCACCAGTTCCATCAAAAACAACAGTAGCGGTGCCCGTACCTGTATTAAGTGTCCCACTAGTAACGGTTAAATTATCGGCAATAGTGGTGGTTACATCGTTGGCGAGCGTAATTCCACTAGCATTATCGACTACTAACGAACCAAATGTATTATTCCCGGTGACTGACTGAGCAACACTTCCATTTAGGTTTACGATGCCAGTGGTGGAAAAAGAACCATTGTTAGTCCAATTGCCTAAAAGGTTAAAATTAGCGGTGCCGCTCACTGCGTCATCTACAGAAATAGTAAAGTCACCTCCGTTAGCACCATCGTTCAAAGTAATGGTACCGCTAACGTTCACCGTATGCCCGGTTCCAGATTTATCGATGTCCAAATTGTGGAAGGTATTGATTCCAGCTACATTTTGATCAGCGTTATCATTTAAGGTCAAATCCTCGACATTGCTGTAGATATTTGCTCCACTGGCACTAGCGTTAGACCAGTCGCCGGTTAGGGTAATGTCAGTTCCGGTAGAGAAACCTACTGAGCCGGAGGCTGACAAAATTCTAAAATCGTTGGCACTAAAGGTGTTCGCATCGGGACCGATGGTAGGAATGCTAATTGATTTGGTTCCTACGTTATCAAACTGTAAGTTGTTAAACGTAATGCCCGAAGGAACGGACTGGGCTGATGCACCTACCAAGGCGAAAGTGCCTTCACGAGGCTCAAGCGTTCCACTATTGAGCAAATTGATGTTTCCGCCCAGAGAAATATTATAGCTATTCATATTATCGGCATCTAACGCAACTCCATCAATAGTAAGATCGTTAGTGATCGTTGTATTTCCGCCTAACACTTTATCTCGGTCACCACTAATTATTAAGTTATTGTAGCTTAGTATTTCAGTAGGTAGGGCGTAGGCTGCACCTAGCCCATTATCGGTAAACTCTACGGTGCCATTATCGAAGAACGTAGTGCCCAGTACATTGAAAGTAGGCAGAGCACCTGTATTGAGAATCAACTGTCCATTTCCGGTAAATGCTTCAAAGCTGTAGCTGGATGCCGCGTTGGTAAGTTCCAAACTACCATCTAGTTGTAAGGCTGCTACCGACGCATCGGCTGAAGAGGTAATATCGTGGGTTGCTTGGATTTCTACTTCGTTGTACTGAGTAGGAGTGGCAGTACTTCCACTACCATCGGCCTCGGTATTCCAAATAGGATCAGTCCAGTCGCCACTGGCTATGCTGTACAGCTTAGTAAAGAAAGCTCCGGCTTCTCCGGCTATCCATTCGGTAGTGGTAGTATTTATCGTAATATCGGTTGAGCCGAAGGTGTTGGCACCCGGAGTGACAAACTCGTTACTGGCTTCATCCAACGCACCATTGTAGAACCACGACAAATAATTAATCTCACTCCCCTGAATATCACTATCAGCGTAGGTGAAATCAAGCTGACCAGTAATATTGGTAATGCTGTTCAACTCCAGTGTGAAGAAACGGTTGATAGCTCGAGTAGGGTCTATCAGAGTGAAGTTAGCATTGGTAGCAGGATTATTGATTGAGCGTACTCCTACACTTCCTCCGGCAGTAGTAACTGCGGTAGCATTAATAGTTACCGGGGTATAATTACTGCCTACCCCGATAGGAAAAGTGAAATCGTAGGAGTTGGCGGTACCGTCTCCTTGTTTAATTACTTGCGAGCCATCAGTGTTACCATTAGTTACAATCATTCGGTTGCTGCTAAACGAGCCGGTGATTGTGGTGGCGGAACCAAACGTAAGATCATTGGTAGTACCTGATAATACTAAGTTACCGTCGTTCTGCATATCCAGCACTCCACCAATGCTCACTGGTACATTGAGTGTGAGGGTAGTGCTCAAAGCTTTAGCCATTGTGACATTACCAAAATCTACTCCACTAGTACCATTTATTTCCTGGTTCGCTGAAGGGTTGTTGAAGCTAACGTTGCTGGCATTTGCGATTGTTGTAGAACTTGCGCTATTGTTAATAAGGTCACCCAAAATAGTAAGGGGTTTATTTTGCAAATCCAGTGTTCCGGTAGTGAAGGTGAGGTTGCCAGTGATAGCAAGCTGAGTTATCTGGGCACCGCCATTATCTAAGCGTACTCCAGCTGGGTTATTAATCGTGACATTACCAAAAGTTTCGGCACTGCTGGTATTGGTTCGGTCTATCTCCTGAGCAGAAGCACCATCAAAAATGACAGTTCCTGTACCGGGTAAAAAGGCACTGCCGTTACGGCTATCCCGGTTCCAATCTCCCCGTACGTTAATGTCAAAAGATAGAGCCGATAGCACTGAGCGTTCGTTTATTGTAAGATCATCGGCGATAATAATATTATCACTCAACGTTTTAGTACTGTTGCCACTGAGCTGCAAATCCCAGTAGCTATCACCATTAAGGGAGGCCACTGTTTGAGCGTTGTTACTGTTGTATCTTACCAAGCTTCCCGATTGCATATCGTAAGTCCCAAAGCCAGCGGGGAAGCTATTAGCACCTTCCACTCGTAACTCCGACCCGCTCGTTACGGTGAACGTTCCACCGGGCGTGCCAACAAAGGTAAAAGTATTATCTTCTACTCTATCGCTGGTACTTATCGTTAAGTCGCCGTTAATGGCGTAGTTTGTCCTTAAGTTATAACGCCTCGTCCCGGATATTACTAAATTATTGTAGGTACTTTGGCTGGTAGGAAGATCTCTGTTTGCTGTATAGTTGTACTCTACCGTTCCGCCGCTAGCATCAGTAAAATCGTTATCCAGGGTAGGCACATCTGGGGTAGCCCCTACCGTAAAGCGAAGCGTTCCGGTGCCACTGACGGTACCGATATTGTACTCGCCACCATTAGTTTCCAGAATTACTAGCACCCCAGTGTTCTCGATGGTTGTGTTTGCGGCCTCTACCAACGTTGTAGCCGGAATAGTTACTATATCTCCGGATTGTACGATAACCGGATTGGAGAGGGTAGGGGGCGTTCCCGCCGTTGGGCTGCCCGATGGGTTAGTAGACCAAGTGCTGGCCGTGTTCCAATTACCGGTAGTACGGCTGTAGTAAATAACGGGTGGGGCAAAGTCTTCTCCCGCTGTAAACTGAAATTCATCAATACTTCCGGTAGTGGTGGTGCTCATTGTATTAGTAGCTTCATCTACATTATCAGAAGGGGGAAGAGGCCCCTCTATCCACGTTGTTCCATTGAAGTAAGCATCCAAATAATTAGCTTCCGTACCAGCTACATCACCTTCATCATAATTATAGGTATGGCTAACATCTAGATTAGTCCCAAAACCAGTCGTCTCTACGATCCACTGATAATCTAGGGTTGTACTGGCTTCGGCCGTAGCATCCCGACTATTTACGGGGTTAACACTTATTGTTCCGGCAGCACCGTCGGCATCAGTTACATTGATCGTTGCCGGACTATAAACATCGGTACCAATTGGAAAGGTGAACGAACCACCCGCTGCTGAGTACATCTTCTGCACCCCTAGGGCACTTGCCAAACCACTGGTCTGAATCATAGTACTCGCTCCCAGTGTACCCGAAGTAGCTACGCTAGCAGTTTCTGCCAGTATCAATCGGCTATTGGCGATGTTAAAAACTCCGTTGTTAAGATTTAAAGTGTTACTAACCGTCATTTGGCTAGCGTTGAGGGTTACATTATTGGCAGCTTTATCTATAGTAATATCATCAAAGCTAAACGGACTGCCATTAATAGTTTGATTGGTGGTTCCACTAAAGGTAACTACGTGTGTATTCTGATTGAATGTACCAGTAGTGTATGTCCAATCACCTTCTACAGTAATGGCATCATCCAGCCGAACACTACCACTGGTATTATTGATATTTACACTATAAAAAGTAGGTGCCCCGCTGATTACCTGCGGGGAAGTTTGCCCACTCAACCCCGAACCATTGAAGGTAACTATGCTAGGCTCGCCTGACTCAAAGGTGCCATTTACTAAGGTGAAATTTCCGCCTAAATTGAGATTAATGTCGCTTTGGGTTCTATTATTTGAATTAGCCCGATAGAGCTGAAATTCGCCACCTACCAAATTAATTGTTAAATCGTTCAGTACGGTCAGATTCTGCTGGCCTCCGTTAGGGGCACCTATCCGCTCGGTAAAGCTATTCCCATTGCCAATCTCCAGATTCCAGAAGGGGGCCGCCGAGGTGATACCGACATCGAAGTTAGTAGCAGTATTCGTATTAAGTACGCGAACTGTCCCGCCGCTAACGGTATGCGATATGCCACCGTTAATGCGGAGAGCTTTACCATCGGCTCCCGAGTTACGGCGAACTATCTCCAGTAAGCCGTCTGACATTACGAAACTACTGCCACTGCCAGTTTCTATACAAAAGTCAGCTTCACTATTATTATTCATACTTTCGCTACTGCTGCGATTATTAGCAATAACCACGGTTCCACCAGACTGGTTATAGGCCAGCGTGGCAGCCTCGGGGTTAGGACGGATAGCACCCCCAATGGTTAAGGTGCCACCTTCTACCGTTATTGTGGCATTTCCGGGGGTATAAAGAATAGCGTTTTGCTCTACCCCAGTAATATCGTCACCAATATTAACAGCCCCATCGGTAAGGCGAAGCAAACCGGCTAGTGAAAGGTTAGAAGAAGCCGATGTGATTTCGGCTACTGCTCCCGCATCATTTATCCATAGCCCTCCGCTAGACGGAATAGCAAAATTACTACCACCCGTGCTCAAAATAATGGTATGGGCTGCACTTAATCGGAGCGTACCATTTTGAATTTCCAGTGCTTTTGCTGTTGTATTGGTTGGTGCCCTCAGGGAGAAGTTTATTGAAGTGATTTCCAGTTCGGAAGAATTGTCGGTACCCTTGTTGACGATAAGTCGGTAAAATTCAGTAGTACTTCCGGCACCCGCAATACTAGCATTCGCTTCTCCGGTAAAGGTTACGTTAGCCCGGTGCGATCCGGCATCATCAGCAAAGTCTAGCGTTCCATCATTCGTAAGTGATCCGCCAACAGATATACTGTGGGTGGCCGAACCACCCAGGGCTACTTGCCAAGTTCCGGTATTGAGGATGTTGCCTGCTATTGCAATAGTACGGTCGGTGCCAGATTGAAATTGTAGCGTGGCCCCTGCGTTGTTTACATTCAGATCACCACCAATCGTTAAATTTCCATTAGTAGCGTTGCTGATTAGCGCGGCAACTGTACCATCAATGGTTAAGTCACCGAGTAAGGTAAAATTGGCATCGGGCAGGGTAACGGTTCCCGACCCCGAGATGGTTAGGTTACGAAAAGTAGTGGGCGCATTTAAAACAGTATAATTTCCGGTTCCGGTATATTCTACTGTTCCTCCGGTAGCTCCCAGTAAATCAGTGTAAGTACCTCCCGGAAATTCAGTAGCATCAGTATCATTAGTGACTATACTAAGGGTGCCTTCGCCACTTACGTTACCTAAATTGTGCCCAGTGGTGGCATCACCGACTACTAGCGTGCCGGTGGCTTGTAGTTCAACACTGGGGGCAGTAGTGTTGTCATTGCTGATGGTGATGATATTGTTGTTACCAATAACCACGGGAGTACTGCTACCCGGAATGGTGGAGGACGCTGCTCCTCCTAACTCGGCGGTAGACCAAGAGTCTGCGGTATTCCAGTCGCCATTAGCCCGGCTGTAGTAAGTAAGTACTACGCCAAACTCGGAGGGTTCAGCCGCGGTGAATTGCCCTTCAATGTACGTGACGTTATTAAACGAGATGGTATTGGCCACTTCATCTACTAAAGCTACGTTATTGATATTGTCCCAGGTAGTAGGGGAGTAGCGAGCGGGGACGTAGGCCGACTCATTGCCTCTTCCGGTGGCATCTGCTTGATCGTAAGTAAATGAAAGGTTAGCGGTTTCAAACCCAAATCCTGATTTACTTACAATCCAGTAGTAGTCTAGGGCAACGTCGGCTGCATCGGTAGTAAATGGGTTTTCAGCATCTACTGGATTGAGAGTGATGGTGCCGCCACTAGTAGCGTTGATTACTTCCACTGTGGCGGGAGTGTATTTTCCATCTACGCCAATAGGCCAGGTGAATAATTCGGTTCCTGAACCTACGTAGGCTTTTTGCACGCCAGCAGCTCCTACTCCGGCGTTCACCTGAATCATGGTAGTGGCCGAAGGTGATGCGGCACTTACGCTAGCGGCGGTAGGTAATGTAAGGAGAAAGTTGTCTATATTTAGTATGCCACTGGTGAGTGTGAGTGTTCCATTGATAGTTTGCGCCACCGAAAGGTTAGCACCGTTATTATCATCTAGTTCTAAGTTTTCGAATTGTCCAGTGCCATCGCCACCGATGGTTCGCTGGGCTGAGCTTCCGGTTAAATATATTTTTCCGGTTCCGGTGTGCAAGGATGAGTTACTTACATCGCCACCTACAGTGAGTGTGAAACCTGCATCAGCTAAAATACCTTCAGTAATGGTTAAGTTTCCCTGAGCGGTAAGGTTACGATGAAGAGTCAGTGTTTCACTGGCATCTAGATTGACGATTAGTGACTTTTCGCCACCACCCGACCACTCGGGGTCTTGTGAGGTTTTAGAAGTGCCTTCGTAAGCAATATTGTAGGCATTTGTACCCTGAATGGTTCCGGTCATCACTCCGTCGGTTCTAAGAACTGTAGAACTCGTGCTCATTGTTAAGTTTGAACCGGAAGCAAAAGTGCCATTAGCTAGCGTTAAGGTACCGCGCACAGCTTCAGTATCATTTAATGTTTTAGTACCACTACCGGAGATGATAAGGTTGCCAAATTGAAGACCATCGAGCAGCGATACCAATGTGCTGCCATTCCCATCATATTCTACGGTGCTGCTAACATCAATGAATGAAGAGGCTAATGAGAAACCGCTTGGAGAGCGATCATTGCCGTTGTTATCACCTATAATTAAGCGGCTGTTAGCTGATAGAGACAATCCGCCTGAGCCGTCACCATTGATAGTATTCGTGCCAATATCCAGTGTTCCGGCCGTAATAGTGAGGTCTCCATTTAAATTGTAGGTATTGTTGTTATTAGTGAATTCTACTTGGCGATTATCCCCGCTGGGATTATTCACAACTAGTGAACCGTAGGTATGATCGTCCGATAGATTAAGGTCGAATCCGTTTTCAGAACCATTCAAATTAGCCGAACCGTCTCCGAAGCGAAAGGAGCCTCCGAATGTGATAGCCGTAGGCGAACCGCCGGGACCACTTACTCGGTCATTGCCATTACCCACATTTGTAATACGCATCGCGTAGCCACTACCCGCCACGGCATGTGGATTGACGATAGTAACTGTACCATCGCTCATGTTCACAATCCCGCGTTCCAGATCAAAAATATTTATATCACTGTCCAGATTCTGGTCACCCTGAGGGTTCAGATTAAAATCTCCACCACTCATTACGAAGCGAGCGTTGGCATCGTCTAGGTTAAAAGATCCGTTAAGGTTAAAGGTGCCTCCCGCAATCTCCAATAGACTGTAGGCAGTTTCGGAGCCAAAGGCCGGATTGTTATTATTGTTACCGATGTTAAGCTGACTATTGCCATCGCCTACGTTAATTGTTCCATCGTTTAAAGTGAGGCGCGTAATTGCTGTGGGATTATTCTGAGAGTAAATAATTCGGTTGGTGCCATTACTGGAAGATGTACCGACATTCAATGTTCCCCCGTTCACTTCTACGGTTGTTCCGTTGTTAATAGTTAAGGAAGCAGTGATATCGCAGATGCCCCCGTTCATTACGAACTGAGCCCCGTTGGTATTGAGGCGTAGATTACCAATATTTCCACCTCCCACACCTAGGTAGCCATCTGAATTAATAGTCAGTACACTATTGGCACCGTCCATGTCTAGAATATTGCGGGTAGCAGGCAGTGGTAGTTCAGCCACTAAGTTGGGGGCAATAATGAGTTGGGCGGTATTTGCCCCTCCCAACCCATCGCCAATAGTAACTACTCCGTCGCCCCGGGTAGCATCTTCGCCGGCATCATCATTAGATGTATTAAAAGGATTACGGTTGGCCAGAGAGGTGAGTGCCGGACTGGTCAACATGCTGAACGTGCCCGTATTGATTGTGAATACCCCACCGTCGTAAACCTGTAGGAGATTTCCGTTGGTGATACTTGTAATGCTTGCCCCAAAATTAATAATTCCTCCACTCATGGTAAGGTTACCACGAATCTCCATTCGGGTATCATTGGCTGTGGTGGCACTAGGTAAGATATTGATCGTTCCTGCCGAAATATTCAGGTTTGCCCCGGCTTCAATATCGAGCCCTTGGTAAAAGGTACAAGTAGCGGTAGCACTTCCGTAAGTAAATGTGCCATTAATATCTACTTTAGCTCCCCCAGCAGTTCCGGTTTCCAAGGTTCCGCTGCCGGTAAGGGTAATATTGTCTAAGTCGCCCCCTCGGCCAAAGCGAGCTACCGCATTATCGTTGATGGTGAGCGTTCCCTCGTGAAAGAAATTATCTACGTTGCCACTGCTATTGTCAGTACCCACTAGCAGAGAGGCATTATCAGAAAGTGTAATATTGCTAACAGACCCCACCGTGCCTCGTTGTATCCGGTTACCTACTGTAACACTGGCCGTATTTGAAATAGACAAGCTAGTAGTTTCAGAGGCTGCCTGACGAAAATCAATATTGCCGGTGCCTGTAGTGGCATTCCCCATTACCACTGTTCCACCCTGGATAGCTACTGAAGCATTGGCTCCTTGTAAACGGAGTGCATCATCATTGTCGTTACGGTCGTTGCTGTTGGCCATAATATCCAATGTACCATCAAGCATAGTAAACGAAGCATTGGCTCCAGCTAGCTGAAGCGATTCGGGGTTGCCTCCCACAGTAACTGCTGGGGTGATATCTACGTCACCATTGTTAATAGTAAACGCACAATCTTCGCCCAGCGAAATTCTATTGTAGACAGTAAGCTGAGAAGTAGCTCCGCTCATCGTTAGCGAAGAACCATTACCCGTAGCTCCGTTTAGGGTTATGCTACCTCCGGTTCCCCGACCAACCGAAACATCGGCACCATTTTCTAGACTTAAATTTGCGCCAGCATTCAGAATTAAGTCGCGGGTGTAAAGGGTGGCACCATTAACTGACGAACTGCTTCCGCCAATCGTTAGCCGGCCCTCCGTAGGAAGGGTAGGCGTGCCTGGATCGCCGTCTCCAACGTTTAGTACTCCGGTTCCTGAAACAATTACATCGCCATCTACGGTAAGATTAGTAATATTGCCAGAATTTCCTCCCCCATTGAACCTTCCTCCGGTGATAGTAATGCTTCCATTTGTTAAGTCTACATTACGATCGCCAGTATGATTCACGACCATATTAAAACTGCCGCCCTCAATAATGAAGGAAACATTATTGTAATCATCACCGCTATTATTCTGGTTGTTATATGTTCCGCTATTGTCATGTACATAAGTGCCTCGAGCGAAAGTGGATCGCCCCGCGTCTATCTGATTGGTGAAGTTAATCGATCTGTTAATAATTTGATTGCTGGGGTTACTACTGTTGTAGGTAATATCGTAAGTATCCCAAGATCCTTCTCCAGAAATAGTTTGGAAAGTACCATTGAAATGCAACGCTACTTCGTAAGCAGCGTCGTTATCGTTTTGCAGATCAAGTACATTATTGTTAATCAGATTGCCCCCAATAAAAATATTGTGATTATTCCGGTCAGCGGGAGTGCCATTCATGGGGGTTCCCGCCGGATACTGATCGCCGCCTCGGGTAGTAACTAAATGTCCATTAGATCCAATAGTTACATTACCAGTGACAATTAGGTTATAATCTCCGCTAAGCTCATTTACGTTATTGCTATTAAAGTTAGCGAACGGAAAGCGGAGGTAGCCTTCCGTACCTTGGCCTATTTGTAGTGTGCTAATAGTGGCCTCATTGCTAACACCTTCGTCGGCATTATAATCTATTACGTGCCCCGCCCCAATAATTACAATATCACTACTCGTATTACCAGGAACTGTTGTAGCAGGAGCTCCTGAATGACCAACGTCTATTGACCAAGTATTAGGATCGTTCCAGGGACCACTTTGCCGACTGTAGTAGTCTTGAGCAAAAATACTATGGTAAGAAAAACACAGTAAAAAAATAGAAAGGGTAACTGATATGATTAATGATCTCATTCTCCCAATATAAGTGCCTCACATTGCTACAAAGCTACGTCTACCAAGCAGGGTAAAATGATCTTATTTGCTAGTTTTCTGTGTAGTGTAAGAAATGAGTGGAGAACACTAGTTTTGCCCAAATGGCTGCAAAACGAGTGCTAATGCCTCGGTAGTAGGTGGGGCAATGTGGATTATATCGGTTGGGCTTAGTGTAGTTTTATCAAGATACTTACCGCGTAGGGGATCGTACCACCGTGCTTCGTACGCTAACTGGTGAGGATTGTGTACCTTCAGGGGAATATCCGGGTGGGGAACGTACAGTAGTATGGTACAGTAGTCTTCAGAACACACTACCGATACAAAGTGAGCGTGGTTTTGATCGCCTGGCTGATTCAGTAGGAGCGAAGTGCTGGGGCGGAGTTTCCACCACTCAAACTGCTGAATAAATTCTGCCAAATGGCTTATTTGCTGGCTACCAGGTAGGTTGATACTTTCTTCCCAAGTAGAAACCGACTGACGGCTTAGTTCTCCGTGGTTTAGAATAGTCTCTCCTTTCCGAATCCAGGGCCAGATACCATTGGCACCATAGGTTACTCCTGCTATCGGAGTACCCAACAGACTCCAGTAAGCAGCATCGCGTACGTCATCTGCCGTCACACGTTGGAATATTTCCTCGTAGCAGGGTTCCATATTGATAATAGGGCGAGGGGGAAGTTGGCTCCATTGCCGGGTGGCTGGCCCTTTGGTAATGTATTCTACCGACGGTTGACTACTGCTGTGCCCCGATTGGTAGCCAATAATATCCACCCAATCTTCTTCGGCGTAGGTATCGCCTACCCAAGAGCGACCCATCGGGTGTAAGGCTACCAAGCCAGGAGGTTTTTCTGAGAATACGGCTCGCCCGATATTCTTCCAGCGCTTCTCGTAAATACTGGTGTATAAGCCATCGCCCCCCGGCAACCAAACTACATGATGAGCCCCGTAGCGGGCTACCAAATACTTGGCTAACAGTATAGCTTCCGCTTGAGGCAGTTGAAACCCCGGACTTAGCTCTCGGCCTTCGCCGTAGGGTAATGCCCACAGTAGCACTAGTGCGACTACCAGTCCGTACTCATTAATTTTATTAATCTTCCGATCGAGATGTTGAAAGAAAACGGGATTTATCTGAATAGATTTTTGTCCGGTAAAAGCCACTTGAAGATGATTATTCATATCACCACCCCGCCACTGAGTAGCTACGCACTGAATGACGGTATAATGGTGGTTGGCACGGTGCATTAAGTAAGTATCCCACTCTTGGTCAGTAGATTTTAGTAGGCCATTCCAGGCAGTACAACCAACCCACAGAAAAGGCAAACCATCGGTGTGCTTGAGATGGTAATCGCCCGGTTGGTGCGTAATAGCTCCATTTCGGTAAATAGGGAGCGAGCTAGTGTTGGGTACACAAAGGAAGGTGCCAGTTTGTTGATGTAATCCGGCATTGGTGGAATCAGAGCAACTGGTTTGGTAACACCAACTCCCCAACTCATCAGGCATGAAGCGGATACACCAATTTACATCACCATCCCAGAAACCGCAGACCTTCTTTCTTTGTCCGGTAGGAGAGATGAACTCTGCAAAAAAGATTTCTACTTCGTGCAGTGGGTTCTGATAGATAATCTGACTAGTAAATGCGACCTCATAGGGAGCCCATTGGCTGGCTTGTGTCATAGTGGCCGAAAGTTAGCCTACATTGTTTGTCAGAGCAAGTACGAGTTAGAGCGATCTTATCTATGCACTGCTCCTACTGGAATGGTACCGTAAATGCGAGGGAGAAGCTGCTTCCCTTCAGCTTCGTAACGAACAGATGATGTTAAGCGGAGCGAATTCACCATCAACCAGTCTTCTCCTTGTGAAGGTTGATTTTTCCACTGCTCTTCGGTATAGGCCGGAATAAAACCCTGCTTTTGCAATATATCTGGGGCATAATAACCTGTCTGTTGAGCTTCTTGCCAGGCTTTAGGGTCTTCTTTTACGTAGAGCGTTGGCAGCCCTTGTCGCAGAAAACGATTGGTGAACTTTATAAATTCTCGCAGGTTTTGGCTAACCAATGTCAGGGCAATATCTTGCCGATGGTGATGCTGATGAATGGCCAATACCTGGTGCTGGGTAGCTCCCCAGTACCACAGCAGCATAGAACCTACCAGCAGACTAATTAACCACCAGGGATTATACAAATTGAGCAGAATGGCTAGTAAACTCAACGGAGCTAGAATGCCTCCCGCCACTACCGGAAACCACCACCGACGGTTTTCAATCGCCACTCGCTGAATGCGTTCTATGTCGAACCGGCGAAGTTTGCCTCTAACTTGCACGTAAAAGTGCTCTTCCGTAAGCCAAAGTCGGTTCTGCTCATCATTTTCCTGAAGCAAGTAGCAGATAGCAATGAGGGAATTCAAAGAATTTAGTGTTATGGTGTCAACATGCTATAGTATTCGTGTTTTTAAGTTCAGAGTTTTGAGTTTTTGAGTTCAAAGTTCAGTAAACTTGAACACTCAAACATCTAAATCTCATGAAAAAGGCAACTACCTGTGTCCACGCGGGCAATAATAATCATAATCCGGCTCACGGATTGAACACTCCCGTATACACTTCTTCCGCTTTTGGCTATCTGGATACCCAAGAAAATATCTATCCACGCTACTACAATACTCCCAACCAAGAAGTAGTCGTTCAGAAGCTATGTGCTTTGGAGCAGGGCGAAGCGGGCTTATTGTTCGGGTCGGGAATGGCGGCGATCAGCACTGCTATGCTAGCCCTATTGCAGGCGGGCGATCATGTAATTTTACAACGCGACCTCTACGGTGGCACCCATCATTTTGTAACTACCGAATTAGAGCGCGTTGGAATTTCCTATACCCTGGTAGAAGAACCTACCGTAGATCAACTAGAAGTAGCCGTTCAACCTACCACAAAGTTGGTGTACATTGAAACTCCGTCGAATCCGCTACTTAAAATTACTGACGTGGCAGCGGTTGGTAGCTGGGCGCAGCAGCACAAGTTAATCAGCGTCATTGACAATACCTTTGCTTCCCCAATTAATCAGAACCCTATTCCGCTGGGTGTTGATGTGGTTCTTCACAGTGGGACGAAGTACTTAGGCGGGCACAGCGATTTATGCTTTGGTGCGGTAATTACCTCTCAATCGCTTCGTGACCGTATTTACGCTACGGCGATCAATCTGGGTGGATCAATCAACGCGGCTACCTGCGCCCTGATTGAGCGAAGCCTAAAAACCCTTTCGTTGCGGGTAGCTCAGCAAAACAGAAACGCCCAGGCGATTGCCGAGTTTTTGCAGCAACATCCAGCTGTGAATCAGGTGCATTACCCCGGTTTAGCCGATCATCCCGGGCACGAGACGGCTAAGCAGCAAATGCAGGGCTTCGGGGGAATGCTTTCCTTTGAACCGCGAGTAGACGGCAGCGATGGAGCGGAAAGACTCATGCGACAGCTAAAAATTATTACTCCCGCTATTAGTTTGGGTGGCATAGAATCTTTGGTCTGTGCCCCGGCTAAAACCTCGCACATCAAGCTCTCTGCCGAAGAACGACGACTGGTTGGCGTGAGCGATGAGCTTCTACGTATCTCAGTGGGTATTGAAGATACGGAAGACCTAGTGGAAGATTTACAGCAAGCTTTAGTGTGATGAATAATGAGTGATGATTAATGGACAAAGGATAATGGAAAAGAGTACACATTATTCTGCACTTCTGTTTCCATTTCCTAACCCCTAAAACCAATATTAATTATCAGTCATTACTCACTATTCCGTAGTTGCTCAATAATCTGGGCACTTACCCAGTAAATATCCCGGTCGCTAGAATAGAAGAAGTATTTGCCGTCTTTGGTAACGAAAGGGCAAAACTCGTAATGTTCGGTATTGATAATGTTGCCCATGTTTTTGGCCTCAGCCCAACTGCCATCTTCCTGCTTAAAGCTGATATATAGATCACCTCTGCCGTAGCTTCCCGGACGGTGAGAGCAAAAGATTAGGTAAGACTCATCGTAGGCCACAAATACGTCGGCTTCGTAGTTGGCGGTATTAACGGCATCGCTCAATCGCTGGGGTGTCTGAAATTGTCCATCTACTTGCTGCGAGGTATAAATATCGTAGTCGCCCCGTTGGGTAGCCCGGATGTTGGAGGCAAAGTAGAGCGTGCCACTTTCGGTAAATGAAATATAGTACTCATTGCTGTCCGAGTTAATTATTTCTCCCGCATTGATCGGGTCTGACCAACTGTTAGCTTGCTTTTCAGCGTACCAAATATCAATATCTTTTTTAGCACCCGTTCCGTTCAGCGGTTGACTAGAGATAAAGTAGAGTTTTTGCTCATCCGGTGAAAGAAAAGGGTCGTTGTATCCGTACTGCTTGTGATAGAATAATTTCTCTGGCTCAGTCCATTTACCTTCTTCCAGCTTAGTGTAGCGCGTTTCTGACTTGCCGTTTACATCTACCCCGTAGTAGAACTCGGTACCATCTTCCGAGAAAACTGATCCGAACTCAAATTCATCTTCTAGTGAGATGACACCAGGAGCAAAAACTTCTGGAGTCAGTCCGGGCGGGGATTGCTTTAAGTAAACTAATTCGTTATCGGCTTTTTGAGCATAACTGGCTACTGATAGGAGGATACCCAACGCGGCGAAGGTGAACTTATGAGGCATAGCTGGAAGGTAGTGTATAATAATTCTGGGTAAAAAGAGGCACTAAGTTATCTCTGAGCAAGATCAGGTAATCACTGCCTGAGGCAAATTGTTCGCGACTCGCTCGTACAAAGCTTCGTACTGAGGAACAATTAAATCTACTTCAAACTCCTTGGCTCGTTCTAGAGCGCCTTGCTTGAAGTGGGGTAGATTATCGGGATTCAGGATATGCAGTGCCTTTTCAACCATCGCATCAATGTCGCCCACCGGGCATACAAAACCGCTTTTTCCGTTGATGGTTAGTTCGGGTAATCCGCCCGCATCGCTGGAGATAACAGGTACTTCACAGGCCATTGCTTCCAGTGCTGCCAGACCGAAACTTTCTTTCTCCGAAGGCATCAGAAACAGGTCGCTTACCGAGAGTACTTCCTCTACGGCATCCATTTTGCCTAAAAAACGAATATCATCGCAGGTGCCTAGCTGTCGGCATAAGTCTTCTACATTGCTTCGCTCGGGGCCATCACCAATCAAGAGTAGCTTCGCCGGAATATGTTGGCGCAGCTTATAAAATATCCGAACCGTATCCGCCACTCGCTTCACCCGACGGAAATTTGACATATGCGTAATCAGATACTCATCATTGGGGCAAATGGCGCGTTTAAAGTGCTCTTTAGACTGACGGCGGAACCGATCGAGATCTACGAAATTATGAATTACTTCAATCTCCTTGGTAATATCAAAATGTTCGTACGTTTCGTCCCGCAGATTCTGAGATACGGCGGTTACTCCGTCCGACTGATTAATACTAAATGATACTACCGGGGCAAACGACTTATCTTTACCCACCAACGTAATATCAGTGCCGTGTAACGTGGTTACGATGGGAGTATGAATATTTTCCACCGCCAAGATCTGTTTGGCCATGTAGGCCGCTGAAGCGTGGGGAATAGCATAATGAGCGTGTAACACATCTAATTCTTCGTACTTAGCCACATCGACCATCTTACTTACCAGTGCCGACTCATAGGGTTGGTACTGGAATAGCGGATACGTGCGTACGTCTACTTGGTGGTAGGTAAGATTCTCATTAAAGAAATCTAGTCGGCTAGGTTGAGAGTAAGTAATAAAATGAATTTGGTGACCTTTTTTGGCTAAGGCTTTGCCTAACTCGGTAGCCACCACACCGCTCCCCCCGTGGGTAGGATAACAAATAATACCGACTTTCATGGAAAAGTAACGTCTGATAAAGAAAGATTGTTATCAGCCATTTTAACGACCTCGGTAGTCGGGCATCGCTTGGTAAATGACTGATTGTATTTTTGTACGTATGCCTTCGGTAAGAAGTTTGGTATTGCGGGCACTGGGGTGCACTCGGTTAGAAAGAAAAATATAAACCAAATCATATTTAGGATCGACCCATACCGAGGTTCCGGTAAAGCCCAGGTGGCCGAATGAGTCTAACGAAGCTTCCGGAGCCGTAGGGCCACCATCGCGAAAATGTTCGGGTTTGTCCCAACCTAACCCCCGACGGCTATCGTTATACGGACGTTGAGAGAACATCTTCACGGTTCCGTAGGGAAAATACTGTTGACCTCCATAGTAGCCTTCTTGTAAATTCATTTGCATGAGAATAGCCAGATCATTAGCATCGCTAAACAGACCCGCATGACCAGCTACTCCCCCGCTTAAAGCCGCGCCCTCATCGTGCACGGTGCCCTGTATTAGCGTGTTTCTAAAGTGGGTGTCTTCTTCGGTGGGTGCAATATCCTCTTGGGAAAATTGACATAACGGACGGTAACGAAGGGTAGGCAGCCCTAGCGGATCATAAATATTTTGGGCAAGGAATTCGTCTAAAGGTTGATCGGATATTTTCTCAATAAGGCGGTGCAGCATATAAAAGCCTAAGTCGCTGTAGCGATAATTAAACGTGGGCTTCCAAGAGGGTAGCCGTCCCCGGTATCGACGTAACTCTGATTGTATAGTCCAGTTCCATACGGAGTCTTTCAGAGTTGAGGCTCCGTATAAGCCCACAGTAATAGGTTGCATGAAATTTTGTTCCGGCTTGTATCGGTATAAGTCCGGCTTAAGCCCGTCATCATCAGTAGTGAATAGCCAGAAGGGAACAAAGGAACGTAAACCTGCCCGATGCAGTAGCGCATCACGAATTGTAATTTTGGCTTTATTGGTTTTCTCAAGTTCCGGCAAATAGTATGAGAATCGGTCATCTAGCGAAAATGCCCCTTGCGAATGCAGCAACATGACGGCTTGCACCGTAGCAGCTACTTTGGTCACCGAAGCAATATCATAAATGGTTTGATTGGTAATGGGGGTTAGCGAATCGTACGTTTGGTATCCGTAGGCTTTTTGATAAACTACCGAACCCCGGCGGGCTACCAAAACCTGGCAGCCAGGAGTCATTTCTTCCCGAATGGCCCAGTGTGCCAACGAATCTATTATACTCAACGAATCGGGGTGAATTAATACTTCTTCGGGAAAAGAATAACGTAATCGTTGCAGGGGTTGCGTGCTAATGCCCGTACCTTCTCTTAGTCCGTCCGTAATTTTAATCGGAAGTTTACCTCGGGTAGCCAAAGCACCGAACAGCATTTGAGGTACTATTTTTTGGGCTACGCTATCGGTCTCATAGGCACATAGCAAAGTACTAAACCGGGAGAATCGGCCCATTCTTCCGGGGGCACCAAAAAATACTAGCGTGACATTGGTTTCTTCGTGCAGAAATTTTAGAAAGGCCAGCGTTTTTTTCGGAACAACCCTACCGCTAGCTAGCTGAGATTCGTGAATAGCCACCACTACCTGATCGTATCGGCGGAGCCGTTCGTAGGTTTTTTCGTAATCAAAGCGATCCGATGTTTTAGGTACGGTGTAGTGGGTGAAATAGGTGTAGCGATCTAGGTAATCCTGAAAATATTGCGTTTCCGCCGGGCGGTCGGAAATAGTGAGCGAGGCAAACTGAGCGGTATCAAGTGTCTCAAAAGGTAAGATGTTTCGCTCGTTGCGTACTAAGGTGACCGATTGTTCTAAAAGCTGCTGTTTCAGCAATCGGGGTGAGTGTTGCCAGGGCAATAAATCAGTAGAATCTACCGTAGTGGTTGCATCCAAGCCAGCCTGATATTTCAATTGTAGCACTTTAGCCACCTTACGGTTTAGGGCTTCTTCCTTGAGGGTTCCTTGGGTAATAGCGCGCTTAATTTCTTCAATAGTTTGCTTTACGTCAGCCGGGGCAAAAAGCACATCGTTGCCGGCTCGCAAAGCGTTTACTCCAATATTAGCTGCGTTTCCTTGTTCAGCCAAAGGTTCCGAAAATACCAGCCCCTCTAACTGAAAAGCCTGCTCCAGAATGATGGATGTTGCTTGGTCGGGTCGTAGGGTGCTAGCGGGCGGCACTTCCACCAAATCAATGTTACCCAAGTGAGCGAGTAAAGTACCTCGTAATGTGTTAGCACTCTTTTGGGCACTTCCTTCCGTTCTAATTCGCTGAAAACAGGGAATAAGACCGTACTCCTTCATGCCTTTCATGTAAGATAATCCCTGCTGTATGCTTCTTACGGGCTGATCGTGGAAGCTACTGCGGGCAGTGTACCCTCGCCCGTTGTGACCTACTGAAATTAAAGGGTTAAAGTTGAGGTGGACACCAACATCGCGGCACTGCCGAGCTACGGCGGCTCCAGCCTGCTCTAAGTAAGACAATTCTTGAATGGCTCCTAAAGTCTGAAGTTGAGGATAGCTCCAAGTAGAGTCCAGTGTGGTGCCTAAACCTCGCTCAGCATTTAGTCCGATAAGAAGGGGAATAACGCTGGCTTGTTGCAACTGCCGAATTTGCTGCTTTAGCGGTTGTAATTTTCCCTGAAAAAAAATGATGCCCCCTAGCGGATAGGTTCGTGCCAGATTTTCTATATCTTGCCCGTAACGCTGATCAGAAGTAGCGTAGACCGGAAGAAATAGCAGCTGGCTGATTTTTTCTTCTACCGTTAAGGTATCCATAGTCTGCTGAATCCACTGATCGATAGAAGTGCGTGGAGAAGGTTGATCGGACAAAGTATTTGGCTCAAGCTGAGTAGTTTGCCCCCAAACCAAGTCCGATAACAGAACAATAATGGAAAAGAAAAGCACGTAAACTTTTTTCAGCATGAGGGCGTTCTTCTGATACCTTTCAAACAAGATTATCCGTTGTTTAGTGCCTAGCCGTTAACGTACATACTTATGAAACTTCCTTCGCTAACCCGGCTTCCCAATTATAGGAAATTTAGCTTTGAACCTCGCTACTACGACCCAATTAAAGAGGATATTGAAGAGCGTACTTCTCGAATAGAGCAAGAATTACGCCAACGCTCGCTGGAGACTTCGGCTCGTAGTGCGGGCATTCACGGAGCATTCGCTCGCCGGTCTAGTTACAAAAAAAGCTCTAATATGCTTCAGGGTATTATTATGGTTGCTCTATTTGTATTCATTTTTGGCTATCTCTATTTCGGAAATGATATCTTTTACGTTTTTTTGCTGTTAGGGCCAGCCTACATGTATTTCCGGCTTAAGCAAACAGCCGGAAAACGCCGTCAGTCTCGCACTTGAAGATAAAGCTATTGCCCACATACTTTTTAATACGGGGAGGAGAAACTTGCTATGTCTGATGTAATTCAGCTGCTGCCAGATGCTATTGCCAACCAAATTGCGGCAGGAGAAGTTGTGCAACGGCCCGCGTCGGTGGTAAAAGAGCTAATAGAAAATGCTATTGATGCTGGAGGTACTCTCATTAGTCTGGTGGTAAGAGACGCAGGTAAAGGACTCATTCAGGTGGTTGATAACGGACGGGGCATGAGCTCAACCGATGCGCGAATGTGTTTTGAGCGGCATGCCACCTCTAAAATCCGCCAGACCGAAGATATTTACAATATTCATACCCTTGGTTTTCGGGGCGAAGCGTTGGCTTCTATTGCCGCGGTAGCCCAGGTAGAACTAACTACCCGTCGGGCGGAAGATGAACTGGCTACCCGAGTGGTGGTAGAAGGTTCGGCATTCAAACAGACGGAGCCAACTACCGGATCAGTAGGCACTAATATCTGTGTAAAGAATCTGTTTTATAACATTCCGGCCCGCCGTAGCTTCCTGAAATCTAATTCGGTAGAGGTGCGGCACATCATGGACGAGTTTTATCGGGTGGTGCTGGCTCGGCCCGATTTGGGGTTCCGCTTTTTTCAAAGTGATAAGCCAGTCTACGATTTACCCGCGGGCTCACTAACTACCCGCATTAGTGACTTGTTTACGAATGCATACGCTACTGAACTACTTGCCTGCGATGAAGAAACCGATCATGTGCGGGTAACGGGACTGGTGGGCAAGCCGGAGTTTCATAAGCGCACCCGGGGCGAGCAGTTTTTCTTTGTGAATCAGCGGTACATCAAAAGCAACTACCTGCACCATGCCGTAATGAGTGCCTACGAAGCCATGCTGCCCGAAGGAAGCTTTCCGTTTTACACATTGTTTCTAGAGATTGATCCACAGCATATTGACGTGAATGTTCATCCTACTAAAACGGAAATCAAGTTTTCGGATGAACGCACTATTTACGCCATTGTTCGGGCTGCTGTGAAGCGTTCATTAGGTACGAATTTGGTTACACCGGTTTTTGATGAGGAAAACCACTTTGCTATATTTCCTACTGTTGAACCTCCCCAACCGGAAAAAGCAACAACTACCACCATTCCTTCCCGGCTCAATCAGAAAGAGTACCAATCGCTTTCCGGGGTAGAAATTACTAAGCGAGCCAATCTGGAACATTGGGAATCACTCTATCAATCTGGTAATGAAAAATCTCATTTTGATTTTCCCGAAGGCTCTGCCGAAGAAAATGGGGAGATGGCTCCGCCGGTTACTTTGCAAAGTGCTGTGAATCGTACCTCAGATCGGGGTGAGATGTTTCTGGAGTCGGAGCAGAAAGCGGCCAGTGACCCTCCGTTTCAGGTTCATCATACTTACGTGGCGGTTCATGTGAAGTCGGGACTCATGCTAATTGACCAGCAGGCCGCCCACGAACGTATCTTATTTGAGCAGTATTCGTTGGCGTTAGAAAAAAAATCCGCTGTTTCTCAGCAATCGCTGTTTCCCCAGACCATTCAGATTTCACCTGCCGATCTAGCTTTGTTGCAGGAATTGGATGAGGAAATTCGGGCAATGGGCTTTGTGTTTACCGTTGCTGGTAACGGAACGTTAGTTGTACAAGGAGTACCTCCCGATGTGAAAACCGGAACTGAACAAGAAGTACTGGAAGGAATTATTGAACAATATAAGAGCAACCAAGAACGACTTACTTTAAGTAAGCGGGACAATATGGCGCGCTCTATTGCCCGGCGCATGGCTATGAAGGCGGGGCAGCGGCTCAACGAAGCAGAGATGCGCGCGCTAATTGACCGATTATTTGGTTGTATTCAGCCTGATTATGCACCCGATGGTCGCAAAACCACGTATGTACTGGAATTAGAGAAAATCGCTACGTTTTTTACCAACACCTGATATGTTTGGCAGTCTAACCCCTACGGTTAAAAATTTACTCATTATCAATATCGCAATCTTTGCGTTGCAGTCGCTGATATTTTCTACCGATATGTTCGTCAATTTATTTGGCTTACGCTACATCAATGCCGAAACATTTCGCCCGTATCAGTTCATTACGCACTTATTTATTCACGGTGGCTTATTTCATCTTTTCGGTAATATGTTTGCCCTCTTTATTTTTGGGCCGCTGTTGGAGCGGGTGTGGGGCAACCAACGGTTCTTAGTATTTTACCTGATAACTGGGTTGGGAGCAAGCTTGCTATATTCGGGTATTAATTATTACGAAATACATCAGATTGAGCAGGCCGCTGACCGGGTACTCGAAGAAACTACTCCTGAGCGATTGTCTACTTTTATGTTAGAAGAAGCTGGATTTGCCTACCGAGGTAGTCCTCAGATTAAGGAGTTAATTGACGGGTTTTATGATAACCCTAACAGTAGTTCTTACATAAGTCAAGGGCGGCAGTTGGTGCAGCAAGTTGTTCAGAGCAAAGCGAATATTCCAATGGTAGGAGCTTCGGGGGCGGTGTTTGGAATTTTGATGGCCTTTGGACTGTTGTTTCCGAATACCGAATTATTTTTACTATTTTTCCCTTTTCCAATTAAGGCGAAGTACTTTGTTCTTTTCTACGGAGCTTACGAACTTTGGGCTGGGTTTTCGCGTCAACCCGGCGATAATGTGGCTCACTTCGCTCACTTAGGCGGTATGTTATTTGCTTTTATCTTACTGAAGGTGTGGAAAGATAAGCGTGACGCATTTTATTAGCAGCAGTAGTCCATGAACAGTATACTAGACGAGTTAAAATACGCATTTCAACGCCCCAATAATGGGCTGATGCAGATTATTGTAATCAATCTGATTATTTTTCTTGCCCTGCTTCTCATTTGGGTTCCGCTCACAATTTCTAACGAGAGCAATATTTATTCGCTAATTGTAGACCAATTTACCCTACCAGCTTCGTTGGGCAAACTGATTTATCAACCTTGGACGTTGGTTACCTACTTTTTTACGCACGAGCGGTTTTTTCATATTTTGTTCAACCTGTTGTTTCTGTACTGGTTCGGTAAGATTATTCAGGAATTTTTGGGCGACGAAAAGGTAGTGAACCTGTATATTTTGGGGGGCTTAGTAGGCGGGGTTTTCTATATTCTGATCTACAACCTGATTCCGTACTTCCAAAACCAGATTAGCGGTTCAGAAATGCTGGGTGCTTCGGCCGGGGTATACGCGGTGGTAGTTGGGGCGGCTACGTTTATGCCCAATTACTCCATTCCCCTTATTTTGTTGGGGCCGGTTCGCATTAAATACATTGCCCTGTTTTTTGTGATTATGTCGTACGTGGGTACTGCCGGAAGCAATGCGGGAGGAAACTTGGCTCATCTGGCCGGAGCCGGACTAGGGTTTCTGTTTATAAAACAGCTCCAGCGAGGTAACGATTTGGGTCGCCCGGTTACGCAATTCCTCGTCTTTATGAAGAGTTTCTTTGTGCGCCAGCCCAAAGTAAAAGTATCATACCGACGATCAAAATCTAGCAACGGCCACAGTGCTACCAGTAAAAAAGCCAAAGCTACTTACGAAACTAAGCAGGAAGAAATTGATGCTATTCTCGATAAAATATCTGCCAATGGCTACGATAGCCTCACCCGCGAAGAAAAGAAAAAGCTCTTCGATGCCAGTAAAAGCGAATGAATAATGACTGATGATGAATGAATTAATTAGTCATCAGTCATTATTCATTCAATTTCCCCAAGCAGTGAGTACTAAGCGGCGAGAACCGCCTCGGTTGCGATGTTCGCAGAGGTAAACTCCTTGCCAAGTTCCTAGGTTGAGCCGCCCATCGGTAATCGGAATAGTAACGCTGCTACCCATCATAGAAGCTTTAATATGCGCGGGCATATCGTCCGAACCTTCCAGCGTGTGTTTGTAGTAAGGCGCATTTTCCGGAACCATCTGATTAATGTGCTGCTCAAAATCAGCCCGAACGGTAGGATCAGCGTTTTCGTTAATGGTCAGGCTAGCCGAGGTATGCTGAATAAATATCTGGAGCATTCCCACCTGGATGCGCCGTATGTCGGCAAATTCTCGTTCAATAAGCGAGGTAATAAGGTGAAAGCCCCGAGGGTAGGCGGGCAAGCGAATTTCCTGTTGATATACATGCATAGGTTAAATTGTTCGATCGCGGATTGGTTTGTTAGTCCACAGTCCACCGACGATAGTCCATAGTTAATGCTGGTTGCTGATTGCCAAGTTATCATTCATTGCTCATGGTTTAAGGTATTTGATATTCGTAGGCACCCAAATCAGGCTGGTCATCACGCCTAGCTCCCTTCAGGTCAGTTAAGATAGAAGTTGGTATTCCCTGATTAATAGCCGGAGATAAGGTGTCAAGCTGATAATGAGCGATAACAGGGTCAGCGAACAGCGGGTTTTCGTTAAAAATATTACCGGCTAGCGTAGCATCAGCGTATTTCAGTAAGTTGGCATTTAGCGAAATAATACTGTTTTCGGATACTATATTACGAATTAGCTCATCGTCTAAAATACCCCAGAGAATACTGTTGGTCAGCTCAGCGTAAAAGGGTTGATTAGAAACTTGAAGATCATCCAGTTGCTCCGGCAGAAGTTCGGAGAAAGCTAATCCGTACCATTCATCTTCTCTTGCAAAGCGAATCCCACTATTATCCAGGGTGCAGTGGCGGTAACGATAGTAGCCGTTTCCAACATTATAAGCTAACCCAAGAACACAGCGATTTATTTGGGTATTATAGACATCTACATCCGAACCGATGGCGAGTAATCCGTAGCCCGCCATATTTTCTATAATTACATTCGCCAGTATCAAATCCGGGATAGTATCCGCATCGGGAGTGTTGATAACAACACCGTTAATTGCGCTGCGGACGTAAGTATGCCTTAAAACATTATTGCGGCTGGTGGTTGTAAAAGTTATGCCATCCCATTGGCCGAAAGCATTCCCAAAATTACCATCGGTGCGAACGTTGCGAAATATCACCGGAGCCGTAACTGTGCCTTCGGTCTTGAGAGTGCCTTGGACTAAGGCAAAGGCTCCATTATCAAAGAAAAACCGGGCACCGGAGTCAACCTTTACCGTAACATCCGGTTCAATCCAGAGCGAGTCCTGGATAACAAACGGGCGATCACCGCGCAGTGTAGTATCTTGCGAGATAATCCAACCTTGGTGAAAGTGGGCATCCTGTCCCCAGGCAATCAGTTTCACGTCTTGTTGGTTGCCATTCACTCGAAAAACTAACGAGTCTTTTTCTAAAAACGGAAGGTTTTCATCCTGTGGATCAATAAATACTTCTACCAGTAGCAATAAGCTATCACCTCCTAGCAGGCGAATATTCTCAAATTGCTGGCCGGGGTTTCCGTTTAAAGTAACGGTGTAGGGCGATGCATTGCCCCGCCCCGTAGCTACGGAAGCGATAGTTACCGCATTTCGATTAGAATTGTATACGGTTAGTAGTTGAGATGTGCTACCCCGCGTGGTAAATAGGGTATCAAACTGCACGGTATCTCGGTCAAATTGAAGCTGTACGGCCTCTTCGGTGAATATCTCTTCTTCGGGTGTACAAGCAGAAAACCACAACAGGCAACTAACTACTCCTCCGAGTAGTATCTTCTTACCTGTACCTTCCAACTTCCCACCCCGCATAGTGCTATCCTTCCTGTAATTTTTCAGCATTCTCAGCAATACGAAGTTGCTCCACAAAATCGCCTAGTTGGCCATCCATTACGGTAGGTAAATTATATACGGTGTAGTTAATCCGATGGTCGGTCACCCGGCTTTGCGGATAATTATACGTTCGAATTTTATCCGAGCGGTCGCCACTCTTTACCATGGATCGGCGCTGATCGCTGATCTCGGCGTTTTGCTTGGCTAGTTCTTTTTCGTAAATCCGGGAGCGTAATACTGTTAGAGCTTTATCAAAATTCGCGTGCTGCGAACGGCCATCCTGGCATTCAACCACTATGCCAGTGGGAATATGAGTGAGCCGAACCGCCGACTCCGTTTTGTTAATGTGCTGTCCGCCCGCTCCAGAGGCCCGGAACGTATCTTTTCGCACATCGCCCATGTTTACTTCTACATCTACTTCTTCGGCTTCGGGCAGCACCGCTACGGTTGCCGCCGAGGTATGTACCCTCCCCTGCGATTCGGTAGCAGGCACGCGCTGTACCCGATGGACACCTGATTCAAACTTCAACTTAGCGTATACATCTTCGCCAGTTACTGAAGTGATAATTTCCTTGTATCCGCCTACGGTACCATCGGTAAGGCTAATCACTGAGAAATTCCAGCCTAGATTTTCGGCGAACAGGCTGTACATTCGGAATAGATCGCCCGCAAAAATAGCGGCTTCGTCACCTCCGGTTCCGGCTCTAATTTCCAGAATTACATTTTTACTATCGTTAGGATCTTTGGGAATCAGCATGTACTTCAATTCTTCTTCTAATGTTACTTGCTGGGGCTCCATATCGTCTAACTCAGCCTTGGCCAACTCCCGAAATTCATCATCCTTCTCCGTTTCTAGCACGTCTTTGGCACTTCTAATATTATCGAGCACCTGCCGATATTCTTCGTATTTCTTTACAATCTTCTCTAACTCACCGTATTCTTTGGTTAATTTGGTGTAGTTTTTCATGTCAGCCATCGCGTCGGGCTGTATCATGAGTTGCCCTACTTCCTCAAATCGGTCTTTTATTGCTTCTAGTTTATCAATCACGGCACGAAAATTAAAAGTTACAAACTACCAAAAGAGCTTAATCGTAGTCTACTTAATCAGAGTAACGATTAGCTGGCTCACTTGGTGCGTTAAAAAGGAGGCCTTGGTTTTACCAATTGGTGAAAACACAGCAAAGCTACATTTTTTCCAACACTATTGATGATCTACACCGATAAACTCTTTGTCTAATCTATCTGCCATATCAGTTTTTGCGACACATACGCATCGGATATTACCTTGTAATCAAACCAGTCAGTTTGTGTTTTTTTATCTTGCAAATCATACCATTATTGCAAAGTATCGTTCGCTAGGGGGTAAATCTACCATGCACCCCACCACGCGTTTACATACACCCTGAACACTAATTGGCGGAGAAAACAAGCTATGAAAAAAGTACGATTTTCAATTGGCGGAAAGATATTAGGAGGGTTCCTGACCCTCATTGTCCTATTTACTGCAAATGCTGTCATTAGTATCATAACGCTAAACTCCGGTATAGAATTAACGGAAAAAACTACCGAGGTTACTGACCCTTCGGCCGATGCTATCGTCAACCTTATGACGATGGTCAATGAATCAGAAAAGCTGATTACCAGTTGGGTGTACTTACAAAATAATGAAGATAACAAGCAGGCACTAAAAGACTTGCATGCCGACTATCCTCAAATGAAGGAAGTGATAACGCAACTGAGCAATGCCTGGGAAGATAGCAGTCAAATACTGCAAATTGATACGGTTCTCATTCAATTTGAGTCGCTTATCGATAGCGAAAAAGAAATTATGGCCAGTTTGGTTTCTTTTGAGGATTACGAAGATCCGATGGCTAAATTGTTAGCGGAAAATATGATTGAGGACGATATAATTCCGCATACCAAAGAGATTCGTAGACAGCTAGACGAAATTAGTGATATTAAGGAGCAAGAAGCTGCCCAAGCCCAGATTGAAAATATTACTTCTTATTTACAATTGCGGAGAATTATCATCGTGCTGGGTGCAATAACCATTGCTATAGGGTTGATAGGAGCCTTTGTGATAAGCCGTAAAATTACCGGTCCGATTGGCTACTTGAAGAAGGTGATACTAGAACTAGGGAAAGGACGATTGCCCGAAGAGAACACTCAGGAGTCTCATAAGTTTAGTAGCGATGAAGTAGGTCAGATGGCCGATGCTGTAGATGGTTTGGTAAAAGGGCTAAAAGATACATCGGCGTTTGCCGAGAGCATTGGTAAGGGAGACTATAATGCTGAGTTCTCTCCTTTGAGCGATGAAGATATTTTAGGTAACTCGCTCATCAATATGCGGGATAATCTTCATAAAGTAGCTAAAGAAGATCAGGTACGCAATTGGGCTACCGAAGGTACAGCTCAATTTGGTGAACTGCTTCGTCAGAATAATGACGACATGCAGAAACTCACCCAAACAATCTTATCCAATCTAATTTCTTATCTACACGCCAACCAGGGCGGGTTGTACCTCATTCAGGCTAAAGATACGAGCGAACCGTTTATGACCTTGGAAGCCTGTTATGCTTGGGATCGGGAAAAATATTTAGACCAAAAAATTTACAAAGGAGAAGGGCTGGCCGGACAATCGTGGCAGGAGAAAGATACCATTTACCTGACTGACGTGCCAGATGACTACGTGCTGATTGCGTCAGGCTTAGGTGAGGCCAACCCTACCAGTATCTTGATTGTACCTTTAATGGTGAATGAAGAAGTGTACGGGGTAATTGAGTTGGCTTCATTTGAAGAGTTTAAACCTTACGAAATAGAGTTTTTACGAAAGATTGCCGAAAGCATTGCCTCTACTATATCTACTGTAAAAGTAAACGCTCGTACTCAACAACTATTGGCCGAATCGCAGCAAATGACCGAGCAAATGCAAGCCCAAGAGGAGGAAATGCGACAGAACATGGAAGAACTACAGGCCACGCAAGAAGAGGTAGATCGTAAGACGGGTGAAATGAAAAGTAGGCTTGATGCTATTGACGAGAGCGGTATTGCTTTCATCGAGTTTAATACCGAAGGTATCATCGTTACTGCCAATCAATCATTTTTATCTTTAATGGGGTACCAACTAGAAGAAATACAGGGACGGCATCATCGTATTTTTGTAGATCCAAATTACGCCCAATCGGCGGAGTATAAAGAGTTTTGGGAGAAGTTGCGAGGGGGACAAGAGCAATCCGGGGAACATAAGCGTATCACTAAAAGCGGTGCTGAGGTGTACATTCGAGGGTACTATCTCAGTGTTAAAGATAAAAACGACAATACTACCAAGGTGATAAAGTATGCACTGGATGTTACTGAGCTTAAGCAGAAAAGTATGGCAGTTGAGGCTTAACCACGGCAAACTGTGATTAGAATAGCTAACTTTCTCTCCATTAGAACGGCTGCGAATCGCGTAGCGGGTCAGTCGTAGCCCAGTACGTTTAGCATTGATTCACTGTTTTGTTCAGGGGCAAACAACTGGTAGGTAAACTCACCATTTTCATTCTGATCAATTACTACGTGCTTCGGGGCGGGAATTAAGCAGTGTTGAATACCGCCGTACCCACCAATAGCTTCCTGATACGCCCCAGTATTGAAGAAACCAACGTACAGTGGTTCATTCAGAGGGATTTTAGGTAAGAAGACTTCGTTACGGTGCGCTTCGGTGTTGTAATAATCCATGCTATCGCAGGTGAGCCCGCCCAGGTTTACTTTTTGGTAAGGCTGGTTCCAGTGGTTGATTGGTAGCATGATAAACTTTCGGTTCAATCCCCAAATATCAGGCAATTGGGTAATAAAGGAGCCGTCAATCATGTACCACAGCTCCTTATCATTTTGCTGTTTTTGTCCTAGCACCGAATAAATGGTAGCTCCGCTTTCGCCTACGGTATACATGCCAAACTCAGTCAGTAGGTGCGGGGTAGGAGTATTATTTTCCCGGCAAACACTCTGGATATTCTCAATAATTTGCTCAACAATATATTCGTAATCGTAGGTAAACCACAGTGAGTTCTTGATTGGGAAACCTCCGCCAATATCGATGGTATCCAGTGTGGGGCAGATTTTTCGGAGCTCGCAGTACATTTCTACGAAGCGGTTTAGCTCGCTCCAGTAGTAAGCCGAATCATCTATGCCCTGATTTACAAAGATGTGTAGCAGTTTAAGCCGCACTTTTTCGTTATGCTGAAGTTGTTCCCGATAAAGCTCTACCGCATTGCTGTAGCGAACGCCAAGCCGGGAAGTATACAATTCAAACCGAGGGGTTTCGTCGGAGGCCACTCGGATACCAACATCAAACGGATCGCGAACGTGCTGTTCGTAATAAGGCAGTTCCTCTAAATTATCCAGCACCGGAATACAATTTTGAAACCCATCGTTCAGTAATTCGGTAATGTATTGCTGATACAAGTCGCGTTTGTAGCCATTGCATACAATAAGAATATCCTTATTTATTCTCCCTTGATCGTATAACCGCCGAATGATTGGAATATCGTAGGAGGAAGAAGTTTCCAGATGAATATCATTTTTTAATGCCTCCGCCAGCACAAATGCAAAGTGCGACGATTTGGTGCAGTAGCAGTACCGATACTCCCCTTGATACTGGTATTTCTGCATGGCCTGCCCAAACATTTGTTTAGCTCGTCGGATGTTGGTGCTAATCTGAGGTAGGTACGTAATTTTACTGGGGGTACCAAATCGTTGAATTACCTCCATCAGCGGAACACCGTGGAATTGCAAACCGCTTGACTGCATATCAAAATCGGCGGTAGGAAAATCAAACGTCTTATGAATTAGATCGGCGTACTTTCGCATGAATTTAAAATGATACAAGGCCTGTGAAGAATGCAATATTCTGATAATTTTGGCATCTTTGCAATGCACATTTTATAATTGAAAATTGAGAGGGGAGAATGAATAGTTGGTGGGGAGCTGGGGGCTTGGTGCAGGGGGTAATGAGCAATGAACAGTGTGCAATGAGTAATGACTGATGACCAATGACTAATAACCATTCATTAATCGGACAATTGAACATTAACACCATAACACTTGAGCACCACAAGATAATATGAACATAGAAAAACAACTGATTGAAGGGATTCAGGCAGCCTTTCAGCATCATTATCAACATGTACTTGCATCCGATGAGATTGGTTTACAGCCCACCCGAAAAGATTTTGCTGGGTCGCACACCTTTGTTACCTTTCCCTACGCCCGGGTTACCCGCCAAAGCCCACCCCAAACTGCCGAAACAATTGGTAACTATCTCAAAGAGCAAGTTGGTATTGTTAAAGACTTCAACGTAGTGAAGGGCTTTTTGAACATAGAATTGGCCGATTCAGTGTGGGTGAGTACCCTTCAATCAATTCTTCAGCAATATCAGTCGGAGCAACCCTACGGATTTCAGCCGGATAATGGCAAAAAGGTGATGGTTGAGTTTTCTTCTCCTAATACCAATAAACCATTGCACCTCGGGCATCTGCGAAATAATTTTTTGGGCGATGCAATGTCCAGAATTCTACGAGCCAACGGTTACGCGGTGCACAACGTCAATATCGTAAATGATCGGGGTATCCATATTTGTAAATCAATGCTGGCCTACCAAAAATTCGGTCAGGGCGAAACTCCTGAATCAGCTGGTCTTAAGGGCGATCATTTGGTAGGCAAGTACTACGTAGAATTTGATAAGCATTACAAAGCCGAAATTAGCCAATTAGTTGCACAAGGCACGGAAGAAGAACAAGCCAAGAAGGAAGCACCCCTAATGAAAGAGGCCCAAGAGATGCTGAAGCAGTGGGAGCAGGGAGAGGCAGAAACGGTAGCTCTGTGGAAAAAAATGAATGCTTGGGTGTACGAAGGTTTTGATGCTACCTACCAGAAGATTGGAGTTTCATTCGATCAGATTTATTACGAATCAGACACCTACTTGCTCGGAAAAGATATTGTAGAAGAAGGGCTGGAAAAAGAAGTGTTTTACCGGAAAGAAGACGGCTCAGTTTGGATTGATTTGAGCGATGAGGGTTTAGACGAAAAGCTAGTACTGCGGGGCGATGGTACCTCGGTATACATGACCCAGGATTTGGGTACTGCCGAACTGCGGTACCGCGATTGGCCGTTCAATCGGCTGGTGTATGTAGTGGGTAACGAACAGAACTACCATTTTAAAGTACTATTTTCTATCTTGAAACGGCTGGGACGACCCTACGCTGATGGTTTATTTCATCTTTCCTACGGCATGGTAGACCTGCCTTCCGGGAAAATGAAATCGCGAGAAGGAACAGTAGTAGATGCTGACGATCTGATTGATGAAGTGATTCAGCAAGCCCGAAAAAAGACGGAGGCACTGGGCAAAATTGAAGAACTAACTCCTTCGCAAGCTGAAGAGCTTTTTCAGATGTTAGGACTGGGAGCCATTAAATATTTTCTGTTGAAAGTAGACCCCAAGAAACGAATGCTGTTTAACCCCGAAGAATCGGTACAGCTTCAGGGAGATACGGCTCCGTTTATTCAGTATACCCATGCCCGAATTTCCGCCATTTTGCAGAAAGCAACCCACGATGGAATCAATCACGAAGCATTTGGCTCGTTGTCCGAGATTCATGGTTCCGAGCAGGAGGTGATAGAGCTTCTGGCAGTTTTCCCTCAAAAAGTTCAATTGGCCGGAGCGGAGTACGCCCCATCGGTAATTGCCCAGTACGTATTTGACCTAGCCAAAGCCTACAACCGCTTTTACTCGGAAGTATCAATTTTTGCTGAGAAAGATGCGGATAAAGTAGCGTTTCGGGTGGCTTTGTCATCAGCCGTGGCGCAAACCATTTCTGCGGGGCTGGGTTTGTTAGGTATTCAGGCTCCGAAGCAAATGTAATGTTACGGAGTCCGGAAACGGGAGGCGGGAGACCGGAGGGTGAATTTTGAGATTATAAGAAGTTTTCAGTTCAAAGTTTTAAAGAGTAACGCACCCAATAAAGTGTGAAGCAGAAAAATTAAACATGGTAGTAATTCAAGATTTATTTAACCCTTCCAATGTCATATTTCCGGCCTCTGTTCTTCGGTCTCCGGTTTCCGTTAAGTTGTTATGCCCACACTGAAAGATTGGGTTGAAGCAGCTCGTCCGCGAACGTTGCCTTTGGCCTTAGCATCCATCGGCATGGGAGCATTTCTGGCGGCTTCCGTAGAGCAGTTTCGGTGGGAAGTTTTGGTACTCACAGTACTGACAACTATTTTTCTGCAAGTGCTATCTAACTTCGCTAATGACTACGGCGATTCTATCCACGGAGCTGATAGTAATGATCGGGAAGGCCCCCAACGAGCGGTGCAATCAGGAGCTATATCACCCGCTGCCATGCGACGAGCCATGAGCCTGTTTGCGCTCTTATCATTTGTCAGTGGAGTTACTTTGCTGCTTATCAGCATTCAGTGGAATATCCAAGTACTAGTAGTATTTCTGGGGTTAGGCTTATTAGCAATCGCTGCGGCCATCACGTACACATCGGGTAAAAAACCCTACGGCTACGCCGGGCTAGGCGATATATCCGTATTGATCTTTTTCGGTTTGGTAGGCGTGTTGGGTTCGTTTTACCTACATACTGCCTTTTTTGACCCACTAACCATACTACCTGCGCTGAGTTGCGGACTATTATCCGTAGCCGTACTCAACGTAAATAATATTCGGGATATTAAAACCGATGCATTGGCTGGCAAAAAATCTATTCCGGTACGTTTGGGGCGTAGCCGGGCGGTGATTTATCATTGGCTTTTACTATCCGTAGGAATTACCTGTTCGGTGGTCTTTGTGCTACTCTCGTACAATACTGCTTACCAGTGGATATTTTTGTTGAGTGTTCCTCTGTTAATAAAAAATGGAATAGCGGTACAGACTAAAAAGCAGGCGGTTGAATTAGATCCCTATCTGAAGCAATTGGCTTTGTCTACCCTAATTTATGTGCTTACTTTCGGAATAGGCCATTTATTGTAAAGAAAATTGAAAATATCTCGGCAAAAATATCCCTATTCTCCGTATACTTCTAGTGAGATATTATAAAGATATTTTTCATCCTTCAAAACAATTTGTTATGAAAACCATTCTAGTTCCTACTGATTTTTCGGAGCAAGCAACTTACGCACTAGACTTAGCAGCGGGGCTCGCTCACAAAAGCGGAGCCAAAGTGCAGCTACTCAACGTGGTAGAAGCCCCCCACGGCTCATCATTTAGCGCAATGGGCGAAGTGACCGCTCCTGACGCGAAGGATAATTTATACTTTATCCAGTTGATAGAATCAGCCAAAAGAAAGTTTAGCGAGATGGCTGCGGAGGGTAAGTATGCCGATATTGAACTGGAAGGTGTGGTAGAAGTAGGGCACCCATTTGAGCATATTTCTCGTACCATTGCCGAACGTGAAGTAGACCTAGTAGTGATGGGAACGAAAGGCTCTTCCGGTTTAGAAGAAATTTTTGTGGGTTCTAATACTGAAAAAGTAGTACGGCGAGCTGGTTGTCCGGTGCTTACCGTAAAAACCCCGGTGGTGTTTAGCGATGTTAAAAATATTGCGTTTGCTACTAATTTCCGGAGTGATCATTCTAAGTTGATTCAACAGTTAAGTGAATTACAGAAATTATTCGATGCTACCATTCATATGGTGAGTGTGAATACTCCTAGCAACTTTGAGAGTGATCGTTACTATAAAAAGGCAATGAAGGAGTTTGCCGAGCAGCACCAACTGAAAAACTACACCATGAACGTGTATAATGATGATCCGGAAGAAGACGGTATTATCTATTTTGCCGAAGATATTGATGCCGATATGATTGCCTTAGGTACCCACGGGCGCACGGGAATTGGGCGGTTATTGAGCGGAAGTATTGCCGAAGATGTGGTGAACCATGCTAAACGTCCGGTGTGGACTTTCCAACTGTAAGCCGTATTATCCCTGCCAGTCGGCGGGGGATTTACGCCAGCTCTGCAAAGAAGTTAAGCTAGTGGCTGAAATCAAATTTTGTTCTACCGCTTCTTTAATTAGAACATCGTAATTGCAGAGCGATACGAACGGAATTTCTGCATTGGCGAATAATTCTTGGGCCTGATCGAAGCCATAGGTGAAGATTGAGATTAGGCCCATAATTTCAAATCCTGAGAGGTCAAGAGCCGCCGCTGCTTTGGCCGAACTTCCGCCAGTAGATACTAGGTCTTCAATAAGCACTACTTTTTGACCCTGAGTAATTTCTCCCTCTACCATATTAGTCATACCGTGGGCTTTGGGCTTAGGTCGTACGTAAAGAAAGGGTAAATCGAGGGCATCAGCTACCAGAGCTCCCTGGGCAATTCCCGCCGTAGCCACTCCCGCAATAGCCTCAGTACCCTGAAACTTCTTCCTAATTACTTCCACTAGCTCGTGCTTAATATACGTCCGAGTATTGGGATACGATAGGGCAATGCGCCCATCGCAGTAAATTGGAGACTTCCAGCCTGAACTCCAGGTGTACGGCTGCTCAACACTGAGCTTTACCACTCCAATATTCAAATACATCCGAGCAATACGCTCGGCCACTGATAAATCTCTTTGACCAGACCAACTCATAGTTGCAAACTTAGCCATTTGCCAACAAAGTATACAGAATTTTAGGATTTAACTTCTCTTCAATAGTGACGGGCCTTGCTCTCTAACCACTCAGAAATAGCTTGACAGCATATAGCATGAGAAAAATTAAAATAATAATATAAATCTTACATTAGTGATATTTTTTATATATTTGTATTTGGTTTATTTTTTTTATGATAAAAGAAAGGACTAGTCGCTTACTAAATGAAGAAAAAGAGATTGCGCTACTGCTCAGTAGGCGGGGGGAACTCCTTTTTCTAAACACAGCGGCATCTGAGTACTTCGAAAAAATAGGGGTAAGGAACACTGCTACTATTTATTCATTCCTTTCTCCTGATACCGAAGCAGTTCTTCGGCAATTTCTTAGTCAGGGTAGCTCGTCCGGTGCTGCTACTATAAATTTTAAGGGAGTATTGGAGGGTGAATACACGCAGAGTCCGATTCACTTTTGGTTGAGCCGTACCGCTACTTCTCAGGAGGATATTTTTATTGTGATACTAGAGATACTCACAAATGTTGAACCTGCATCTAAGTTATTAAAACGCTACAAAGCAATTCTTGATGATTCGCCGGTCATTGTGTCAGTATACAATGCTAATTTCAACTGTATTTATGTAAACCGCAGTGCGTACTATCAGCTAGGGCATTCGCTGGGCGACTATTATGCTAACGATGGCTTTCTGCAGTTTGTAGAGCCGTCTGATCGTCCGGCATTTATCTTGGCAATTGAGAAAGATACTCAAAACAGAGTACAATTTTCTAAGTATTATTATCTTGCCCGTAAAAAGAGCGGGGAGCTGGTAAAAATTACTAATTTCATTACCAGAGTTTTTCAAGAAGATGGCCAACTGAATCAAATAGTCGCTAACGAACAGATTTCCTTTGTGGGAACAAATATACTAACCCCTACCGACACCCAAGAAGAACTTATTTTAGCTGATGCTCACTATCATATACACTATATCAGCCAAAATACCAAAGAGCTATTAGGTGGAGGTGGTGGCAACCCGTCATCGCTATTTTCCGTGATTCATCCCGATGATCATGCTAAACTTCTAGCGACCCAAAGCCAGCAGAACGATGCTATTGCGGTGACTAACACCCAACTACGTATTATTCAGCCATCTAACTCAATTCAGTTAATTGATGCTACCATTCACCGTTTTTTTAATGTGCACGGTCAAATGGTATATATCGCTATTCGGTGGCTAAAGCCAGATAGCTCAGAGGAACACAATACCTCGCTCCCAGCAGCAGACGAAAAGAATCAGTCTCAGGAACTTGAGGCTTCGGCAGAAAATCTATCAGAAGGCACTAGCTTTTTCTTACAGCAAGACCTAACAATTAGCTACAGTAGCCCTATGGTAGAAGAAGTATTAGGGTATACATCTAGCGAATTGCAAGGCCAGGATATTACAACACTAATCCACGAAAGTGCTCAAGAGCTAGTGAAAGAGCAGTTAGCAACTGCATTTTCTCAGCCTGAGGCTAACTTAACATGTCTGATAAAGAAAAAGGATAGTACGTATCAACCCTTTGACTTAGCTTTTAAAACAATTGATGAAGGCAGTGGGCCTCCCATTTTGTTTATTAGATTGCGCGCAATGAGTTTTGCTAATCCAAAGTTATCTCAATTAGTTCTTGATCATCTACCTGATGCAGTATTCCTGCTCAGATACTCTGATCTGTCTATTATCGAGGCTAACTCTTCGGCTGTGGCTTTGCTTCAGGAAAACCACGCTCAACTGGTAGGTACCGAGTTTCTCTCACTCTGGGATGCTCCAGTAGCCGAGCAGCTTCGCATATTTCTCAGTCAGGAAACAGAAATTACTACCCAAGATATTCAGTACACTACTCACCAAGGGCATTCTTTCTGGGGAAATACTACAATTAGACCCATGATAAGTGGGTCAGTTCCCCAGAAAAACATAATTGTACTACGTATTGTAGACGTCACTGATCGTAAGGCACAAGAAATAGAACTACAGAAACATTCTGTCCAAGAATCAATTAGTGTACGTGAGAAATTCCTTTCTGAGATTAGCCACGAGATACGTACTCCGCTAAATGCCGTGCTCGGTATGACTCACCTGATGCTACAAAGCAACCCGCGGGAAGATCAGAAAAAGATGCTTCAAACCTTGAAGTTTTCAGGAGACAACCTCACCGCACTAATTAATGATCTTCTCGATTTATCAAAAATTAAGGCAGGCCAGCTAAAGTTAGATAATAAGGAATTCAATCTGATTGACTTTATTCAGGGGGTGAAGTCTACGTACCGCAGCTTGGTAAGCGATCGGGGAATATTATTCCGCCTACTCACCGAAGACGAAGTGCCTACGTTGGTTATGGGCGACGTAAACCGTCTGGGGCAAGTGCTGAATAATCTGCTCAGTAATGCGGTTAAATTTACCGAAGAAGGGCAAATAGTGCTAAGCGTCTACGTAGAAAAAGAAGAAAAGGAACGGTACACTTTATTATTTGAAGTAGCCGATACCGGTATTGGAATACCCGAAGATAAGCTAACCATTATATTTGAACCCTACCAGCAGGCGGGACCCAGCAAATACGGTGGCACCGGATTGGGACTTTCTATCGTAAAAAGTATTGTGGAGCTGCAAGGTGGAAAAATTTCGGTGCAGAGCACTGAACGGAAGGGAACTACTTTTCGGGTAGCTTTGCCTTTTGGTAAATCCGCTCAGTTTGAAACTACGCAGCAGCACACTACTCAGTCATTTATGACGGAGTTTCAGTCATTAGAAGGGCTAAAGGTATTGTACGTAGAAGACGTTATTCCGAACCAACTGCTAATGGAAGGGCTATCTGATAAGTGGGATGTACAACTGGATACTGCTCTGAATGGCTTGGAAGCGTTGCAAAAAGTAAAAAACAACCAGTACGACCTTATCCTGATGGATATTCAGATGCCGGAAATGGACGGCTACGAAGCCACTCGAGAAATCAGGAATCTGCAAGACCCTCACTACGAAAATATTCCGATTATTGCCCTCACTGCTTCGGTTTCGGATAAGACCCGGGAGCGCATTCAAGAAATGGGCATGAATGATTATATTCCTAAGCCGATCAACCCTAAAAGCCTGCATCAGAAACTGGCCGCGTTGGCTAAAAACCGTCCGGCAGATTTAGCCACTACCACTTCGGTTAAAGATGTAGCTATTCCTGGTCTTAATCCAGATTTTAGTCAGCTGCGGGAGCTATATTTGGGTGATTCTAAAGGGTACATAGAGATATTAGAGCAGATTCAACGATTAACGTTAGAGTGTTTTCCGGTGATTATTAGTGCCGTAGAGCGAAAAGACGAAGAAGTGCTGCGGTTCAACTGCCATAAAATAATGTCATATATTCGCCTACTTCATCTAAACCCGCTGGAACGGCTGCTTGACCAAGCCAAAGAATACGTAGACGACCAAGCGGAACTATTATCGGCTGATAATATAGTGCAGCAACTTACTCGCTACTTTGATAAGCTAGAGCAGCATATTTCTGATGAGATTACCGAATACTCCTAACCTCAACCCAATGAATCGAAGAAATTTTCTACAGCAGTCTACCATGGCTGCCGCCAGTTTAAACGTGATGGCTCAGCCCGTCGCAGCTGACCAGCAGTACTACGAATGGCGTACCTACGAGCTAAAGTCGGGCACCAAAATGAAAGTGTTTGACGAGTATCTACAGCTCGCCTTTATTCCGGCTATGAATGCTCTGGGTATAGAAAACATAGGGGTTTTCATGGAAATGGGAATGCCCGAACCTCCCCGTCTGCACCTGCTGCTTACTTTTAGTAGTTTGGAGGAGTTCGCACAGCGCACCCCCAAAATGCTGGGGCAAGCTACCTATCAGCAGAACAGCCAATCGTTTGCCGAAAGTGCTTCGCCCGCTAACCCTAATTTTACGCGCTACGAAAATTCACTAATGCGAGCGTTTGAGGCTATTCCACAAATGGAAGTACCAGAAGCAGACGAGCGGATTTTTGAACTACGTACTTACGAAGGCTACAATGATGATGCTGTGCGCCGGAAAATTGCTATGTTCAATGATGATGAGCTACCACTATTCTACGAAACTGGATTGCATCCGGTGTTTTTTGGCGAAACGTTGATCGGAGAGAAGTTACCTCAACTTACTTACATGCTCACTTTCAAAGATATGGAAGAGCGGGATGCCAACTGGAAGAAATTTATAAATCACCCGGAGTGGAAGCGAATGTCTTCCCTTCCGAAGTACGCCAACTCAGTGTCTAGGGTCAACCGAATTTTCCTGAAGCCAACGGCCTATTCGCAGGTCTGAGCCTGAAGGAGCATCTGAATTTCGTTAAGCTTGAGTAGGGCCTCAATGGGGGAAAGCGCATTAATGTCGGTATGCTGAAGGATCTCTTGTACCTGCGCCCAGCGTGGGTCTAGCTCAAACAGTTGAAGCTGGGTTTTGCTCTTAGGAATATCGGCTAGTGTATCCGACTGGGAGTTACTGATCTTATCGCGCTCTAGGTGATGCATAATTTCGTTGGCTCGCTTTACTACTTCCGTAGGCATTCCGGCCATTTGCGCCACATGAATACCAAAGCTATGCTGACTACCTCCTTCCTGCAACTGACGAATAAACAAAATGCTATCACCTACTTCCTTTACGGCTACATTGTAGTTTTTCACCCTTGGCAGATCGCTTGCTAACTGGTTTAGTTCGTGATAATGCGTGGCAAACAAGGTTTTAGCACGGCATTTAGCATGGTTGTGCAGATACTCCACCAGCGACCAAGCAATAGAGATTCCATCGTAGGTGCTGGTGCCCCGACCGATCTCATCCATCAGTACCAGACTGCGGTGGCTTAGGTTATTCATAATGCTGGCCGTTTCGTTCATCTCCACCATAAAAGTAGACTCGCCCTTAGCCAGATTATCTGAAGCCCCTACCCGGGTAAACACTTTGTCGATCAGGCCAATTTCGGCAGCTTCGGCGGGTACGAATGAACCCATTTGAGCCATGAGTACAATCAGCGCGGTTTGGCGGAGTAGGGCTGATTTTCCGGCCATGTTTGGTCCGGTAATAATCATAATTTGCTGCTCCTCGCTATCCAATCGGATATCATTAGGAACATAGGGCTCGCCAGGGGGTAATTGCCGCTCAATAACCGGGTGACGACCTTGTTTGATTTCAATACGATCAGAATCTACCAACTGGGGCTTAGTGTAGCGATGCGTTCGGGCAACTTCGGCAAAAGACGAAAGGCAATCGAGGCGAGCCAACGTACGAGCATTGTGCTGCACTTCTTTCACGTAACGACCCACAAATAGTACCAGTTGTTGAAATAGTCGCTGTTCTATTTGCACCAGTTGCTCTTCGGCCGTTAGAATCTTCTCTTCGTAGGTTTTAAGCTCTTCGGTAATGTAACGTTCGGCATTCACTAGCGTCTGCTTGCGAATCCAGGCCGAGGGCACTTTTTCTTTATGAGCGTTAGATACTTCCAAATAGTAGCCAAATACTTTGTTATACGCTAGTTTGAGCGACGAAATACCGGTATTTTTTACTTCTCGTTCCCGAATTTGCGCTAAATGATCTTTACCCGAATACGCAATGCTGCGTAGTTCATCTAACTGAGCATCAATGCCATCGTTAATCAAATTTCCTTGGTTAGCCACAATTGGTGGTTCTTCTTTTAGTTGCTGCTCAACATTGGCGACTAGCTCCTGGCAATTTGGCAATTGTTGGGCTATTTTTTCCAAGGCCGGATGCTCCGAAACCGCCAGCAATTCGCTAACCGGCATTACGTGCTGTAACGAATGCTTAAGTTGAACCATCTCCCGAGGGTTAATTCGCCCAGCGACAACTTTAGAAATTAATCTTTCTAAGTCACTCACCGCTTTTAGATGCACTACAATCGCTTGGTGCAGTTCGGGCTGATTGAGCAGGGCTTCTACCGTGTTTAATCGCTCTTCAATTGTTTTAGGCGATTTGAGGGGTAGCACCATCCACTTTCGTAGCAAACGTCCGCCCATGGCGGTATGGGTACAATCCAGCACATCAATCAGTGGAACTCCGCCCTCGTGCTGAGCGTGGACTAGCTCCAGATTACGAATTGTAAACTTATCTAGCCACACGTAGCGGTTCGCTTCCAGCCGGGCGATGGAGGTAATATGCTGCACTTTGTGATGCTCGGTGACTTCCAGGTAGTGCAGAATGGCCCCGGCAGCAATAATTCCTTCCGTGAGGGCATCTACTCCAAATCCTTTCAGACTAGGAGTTTTAAAGTGATTGGTGAGCTTTTCGTAAGCATGGTCGTGGTGATACAGCCACTCATCGAGGCGGTAAGTTGGTAGTTCATCGCCAAATACGGTCTGAAACTGAGCGCGACAGTTCTTACAGTAGAGAATTTCGGATGGCCCGAAGCTCTGAATCAGTTTTTCCACGTACTCTTGCGAGCCGCAGGCAGTCAGAAACTCACCCGTAGAAACATCCAGCAGGGCTAAACCTAGCTGTTGTTTTCCAAAATGTACCGACGCCAAATAATTATTGTGCTTTTGATTAAGCACTTGGTCATTAAACGAGAGGCCGGGAGTTACCAACTCCGTAACCCCCCGCTTCACTACCCCTCGGGCAAACCGTGGGTCTTCTAGTTGGTCGCAGATAGCTACTCGGTAGCCCGCTCGAACTAGTTTGGTGAGATAGTTGTCTAATGCGTGGTGCGGAAACCCAGCTAGTTCTACGTTGGAGGCGGAGCCATTAGCTCGTTTCGTCAGCACAATATCCAGCACCCGGCTGGCGGTAATGGCATCTTCGCCGAAGGTTTCGTAAAAATCGCCTACTCGGAATAGCAAAATAGCTCCCGGGTACTGCGTTTTTACTCGGCTGTACTGGCGCATTAAAGGAGTATCTTTGTTGGTAGATTTTTTCTTAGTAGCAGGCATAGTTGAGTAGCATTGATCCTTGACGAATTCTACAAATGTAATTGTTCAGCTAAGGTTAGGCAAAAGAATCTTACAGCAAAACAATTCTCTGGGCAGTTATCTTAATAAGTTACGAAATTTCGTTCACCTTTACAGAAGAATAAAGGTTTTGGGTGTTAGAAATTAGGTGTTGGATTTTGTTGTGAAGTCACGTAGCATTCTGGCTACTTGCTAATACCCAATCCCTAAAACCTAAATGCTGAACTTATTAACTTCCGCTAACGAAACACATCTATGAGAAAACTAAAGAACGAAGAACTTGGCCGACTCAGTGTGGATGAATATAAGGCTGAGGAAAAACGGCCTATTGTTATTGTGCTAGATAATGTTCGGAGTATGCATAATGTAGGGTCGGCGTTTCGCACAGCTGATGCCTTTCGGATTGAACGGGTTTATTTGTGCGGTATTACTGCCAAACCACCCCACCGCGATATTAATAAAACGGCCTTAGGAGCTACTGAATCAGTAGCCTGGACGCATCGGGAGAAAACGAAAGAGGTAGTAGATGAATTACGGGAAGCTGATTACAAAGTTATTTGTGTAGAGCAAGCCGATGAAAGTGTTCCCCTCCAGGATTTTATGCCCTACCGTGATTGTAAGTACTGTCTGATTTTTGGAAATGAAGTATTTGGCGTAGAAGAGGAGATCGTGGCTCAAGCCGATACCTGTCTGGAAATTCCGCAGTTCGGCACCAAGCACTCGCTGAATGTGTCGGTAAGTATCGGCATTGTAATGTGGGATTTCTTCAAAAAGCTAGAAGACTAGATATCGAGATATGAAATGTGAGAAATGAAATATGGAAGATTTGGCTGGGGGCAGAGTGCATGGAGTTGGGATGGGTAAGAAAATATAAATGTAAAGTCAAAAGCGTAATGCAAGAAATTCATGCTCCAAACCCTTCGCCCCCAGCCATTGAGCAATCGAACTACTAATGGTTGTCTATTTATTCCTGATTTAGTACACCAATTACATATTTTATTGAAATTTTCGTAAATTTTAAGGATATTTTAATAAATGGTATGGAGAAGTTAGCAGAAACTGGTAATCCGTGGCAGCGTTTGGAGCGAAAGCAGGTGTATGATAACCCCTGGATTGAAGTTTACGAAGATCAGGTTATCAATCCCAGTGGGGGGCACGGTATTTACGGAAAAGTAAGTTTTAAGAACTTAGCGATTGGTATTGTTCCGGTAGACGATGAATTACATACTTGGCTGGTGGGGCAATATCGGTACACATTGAATGAGTATTCTTGGGAAATTCCGATGGGGGGAGGTAGCAAAGAAGACGGTGCTCTTCTATCTGCCCAACGAGAACTAAAAGAAGAAACCGGGTTAACGGCTCACCGTTGGGATAACATTATGCGAATTCATACCTCCAACTCGGTTACCGACGAAGAAGGTTTTATTTTTCTGGCTCAGGATTTAGTATACGGCGAGCCGGAATTTGAAGATACCGAAGAGATAAAGATCAAACGCCTGCCGTTGGCCTCGGCGGTTTCTTTAGTAATGGAAAGCCAAATCACCGACGCCATCAGCATCTCTGGCTTATTGAAAGTGGCCCGAATGTTCAATATTTAGTGAATAGTCCACAGTCGACAGTCCACAGATTTTTTTATAAAACCGTGGACCATCGACTATGGACTGTTGACTATATACTGCTAACTTGCAGCTGTGTCTACGCAGCCCTATCGAACCCACGTTAAAAAAACTTTTCTGATTGCCTATCCGGTTATGCTCAGTCAGCTAGGGCACATACTGGTGGGAGTAGCCGACAGTATTATGGTAGGTGAGTTGGGCACTCAGCCATTAGCAGCAGTTTCACTGGCGAACAGCCTGTTTGGGTTGGTGCTTATGTTTGGCATTGGCTTATCCATCGCCATTACTCCGCTAGTAGCCGCGGCTGATGGTGAAGGCAACACCCAGCAGGTAGGTCGCGTATTTCGGCACGGGGCAATAATCAACACAATAGCGGGCTTCATTTTCTGTGGACTCACCGTGGCGAGCGGGACTTTTTTGCCCTTTATGAATCAGCCCGAACAGGTAGTAACTCTAGCGGTGCCCTACCTCAATATACTGGCGTATTCCCTGATTCCCTTTATGGTGTTCCAGACTTTTCGGCAGTTTGCAGAGGGGTTATCCTTCACGCGCACGGCCATGCTAATCACTGTAAGTGCAAATGTTATAAACATTACACTCAACTACTTACTAATCTACGGTTACTTCGGGTTTCCTGAACTCGGCCTAAATGGAGCCGGAGTAGCCACGCTGGTAGCGCGCACGCTAATGGCAATTGCAATGGGCTGGTACGTGCTGCGGGCACAGTGGTTTCCTACGGTAGGAAGGTGGTTAGCAGAACTTCGCTCTTCTCTCTTCGTGAAGATGCTAAAAATTGGCGTGCCCACCGGTTTGCAATATATCTTTGAAGTAGGAGCATTTGCCGCTGCCTCCATTATGATGGGTTGGTTAGGAGCTACTGCATTAGCGGCTCATCAGATTGCGCTCAACTTATCGGCAGTAAGCTACATGGTAGCTACCGGGTTGGCAGCAGCGGCTACCGTGCGGGTGGGTAACCAACTAGGGCAGAAAGACTTTCCCAACTTGCGTCGGGTAGGGTTTAGTGCTATTCTAATGAGTTTGGCACTGATGAGCCTGTCTGCTTTCGCTTTTATTACGCTAAACCATTGGTTGCCTTCGTTGTATATCGATGAACTTCCGGTGATTGAACTAGCGGGTTCGCTATTAATTATCTCGGCGTTTTTTCAACTATCAGACGGATCTCAGGCAGTAGCTTTGGGAGCATTACGTGGCATGGCCGATGTAAAAGTGCCTACGATTATTACCTTAATCGCCTACTGGGTAATTGGCCTACCCAGTGGCTACGGATTTGCTTTTGGGCTAGGATGGGGGCCGCAAGGCATCTGGATTGGGCTACTACTTAGCCTAATCATCGCGGCAGTGTTACTAACCCTCCGGTTTCATCTAATTACTCGGCGGAAGCAGGAACGATATACGCCGGTAGTGTAAAACTATCGTTTAAGTATTTCTTTGTTATTTTTGAAAGTCTTTTACAGATTTAGTGCTTTATGAGACAATAGTTCAGAAAAGTAACTATCAATTACCCCCTATCAATTTTCAATTAGCCAAGCTATGCTCACCATCTTATCTCCTTCCAAAACCCAAGATTTTTCCGATAGCTCGATTGATGTCAGTAAGTTGCCTAACAGCACTCCGGCTCTGCTAGATGAATCGGAAAAGCTTGTCCGAGAACTAAAGAAAAAGTCAGTAGAAGATATTGCCCAGCTAATGAGTGTTAGCGAAAAAATTGCCATCCTCAATCATGAGCGATTTCAACATTTCTCTTTACCATTTACTGAAGAGAATGCTCGACAGTCTTTATTAGCATTCAAGGGCGATGTGTACACCGATATTGCGGTAGATGAATACACTGAGCAGGAATTTACTTTTGCCCAGAATCATCTGAGAATTATTTCGGGCTTATACGGCTTGCTACGGCCATTAGATTTGATGCAGCCTTACCGATTGGAAATGAAGACTTCACTGGAAAATCCTCGAGGTGAAAACCTATATAAATTTTGGGGCGACCGCATCACCGAACAGCTTAACAGTGCTCTGAAAACCCAAAACACTCCAGTACTAGCGAACCTAGCTTCTAATGAATATTTCAAAGCGATCAATACTAAGCAGCTAGCCGGAGAAGTAGTTACCCCAGTATTTAAGGAACACAAAGACGGTAAGTACCGAGTGATAGCGATTTACGCCAAGCGGGCTCGGGGCAAAATGGCGAATTTCATCATCCGTCAAGCGATTGATCAACCAGAGCAGCTAAAAACATTTACCGAGGGTGGCTACGAATACAGCGATTCACTCTCTTCAGAACAAAAGTGGGTGTTTGTTCGCTAATTGATGATTAGTGAACAATGGCTAATCTGTACACTCGTTAATTACTACTCTTCATTAGTCATTCATTATCAATCATTAATTATATGCCTATTACTCTCTCTGATATTCGGCAAGCGGCTGAGCGAATTCAGCCGCTAATTCATCGTACTCCGGTACTGACCAGCGAAACGCTAAACCGCAAATCTGGAGCTAAATTGTTCTTTAAGTGCGAAAACTTTCAGCGAGCGGGAGCTTTCAAAATGCGGGGTGCCGCCAATGCTGTACTCTCTCTTTCTGATGCTGACCGGGCGAAAGGCGTAGCTACCCACTCGTCGGGCAATCACGGGCAGGCGTTGGCCAAAGCGGCTCAGTCGGTAGGTGTGCCCGCCTACATCGTAATGCCCCGCACTGCCCCCAAAGTGAAACAACAGGCCGTAGCCGAATACGGAGCCGAGATTATTTTCTGCGAACCTACGTTGCAAGCCCGGGAGGATACACTAGCAGAAGTGATTGATCGAACCCAAGCTACTTTTGTGCATCCGTACAATAACGAACGGGTAATAACCGGACAAGCTACCGCTGCTCTAGAGTTGATTGAAGATACGAACGAATTGGATGTAGTGATGGCTCCGGTTGGTGGTGGTGGACTGTTGAGTGGCACGGCACTGAGCACTCACTACTTACTACCTCGAGCGAGAGTAGTTGCTGGCGAACCCACCGGGGCCGATGATGCTTACCGATCGCTACAAGCGGGGCATATTATTCCCTCGGAACAGCCCAACACTATTGCCGATGGCTTACTCACTTCATTAGGCGATAAAACGTTTCCCATCATTCAAGAACACGTGAAAGAAATTATTACCGTAAACGATAAAGAAATTGTGGTGGCAATGCACCTGATTTGGGAGCGAATGAAGATTATTATTGAACCCTCTTGCGCGGTTCCGCTAGCAGCGTTATTTAAGCGGGCTGATGATTTTGCTGATAAGCAAGTTGGTATTATTCTGACGGGGGGTAACGTAGATTTATCTTCGCTACCGTTTTCTTAAAACTTCTCATTTTGCCACTTTTTGAAATTTTTTTGCATTTCCTTAGAGGATTGATTGTAAAAAATGCTTTTCTTTAGGAACGGTTGCTTAATCATCCGAATTTTTTTGTCAGTTGTACGGTTATACTTACCCGCTTTACGATAAGAAACGATATATGCAGTTTCGAAAAATTGAAATTATTCCTTCTATTTCTATTCTCAACAATAAAATCACTCGCTTAAAGCAAGGTGATTTCGATCAGGAACAAATCTACTCGGAAAGTCCGATCGATTTGGCGAAAAAATTTGAAGATCACGGTATCCGTAGTTTACAACTGGTTGATTTAGACGGAACCCGTGCAGGAAAGCCGGTAAATTATCATATTCTGGAAGCCATTGCCGGCCATACTAATCTGGAGATAGATTTTGCCGGAGGAATCAATACCGACGGAGCCGTAAACAAGGCTTTTGATTACGGAGCCAAGAAAATTACGGCAGCTACTGCCGCGGTAAATCGTCGTATTGAGTTTGCTTCTTGGATTATGTCCTACGGGCGAGAAAAAATTGCATTGGGGGCTGATGCCATTAGCGATACGCCGGAAGGTCGGCGAGTAGCTATTCAGGGTTGGCAAAAAGGAACTCAGATTGATCTGTTTGAGCACGTTGAGTACTTCTACAGCCGAAGTTTGAAATTTTTGAAGACCAGCGATATTTCTAAAGAAGGCCAAGCTGAAGGGCCGGCCTTCAACTTGTACCGCGATCTGATGGAAAAATTTCCCGGCATCAAACTTATTGCTAGTGGAGGAGTACACCGGATAGAAGACATTGAACGTTTGCAGGAAATTGGTTTACACGGAGTAGTGTTTGGCCGGGCCTACTACGAAGGCATGATCTCTCTGAAAGAAATTGAACGCTTTGTGGTAAGTCAGTAATCCTTACCGCCTATCATTTTTTCCTATTTATCAGGTTTGCCTAATACCAGCTCACTATTCGTGGTAGTGAATGTTTATTGCCAGTACGTAGATATTATGTTCGAGATCTCGACTCGTTAACTACGCCTAGCTTCGTTAACGTTTGGAATGACGTGAAGGAAAAACTCTCACTCAATCCGTCATTCCTAACGAATGTGAATTGGATCCACCGTAGACGCGGAGCTGGCCAGACCGCGTCTACGGTGGATCTGACACGCTATCGTCCATTGTGGATGCAATCGCGATGACGGTACTAAGTAAAATAACCTCTAACTAAATCTACAGTGTACTTAATTGAGGTCAAAGTGTATCGAAAGGGCAAGCTATCTACGGAAGAGTTAAATTTTTTTTGCCTTAGCTGTTTACCTGCCCGAGTGGCGAAGTATTAAGTGGCACACATCTAAACCAAATTATCGTATGCCTAAGATTTGTACTACGCTATTGTTCGCTTTGACGCTAACCCTATCCGGCACCCCGGCCATTAGCCAGCAGATGGTTAAAGATCTACTTACTGGCCCCGATAGTGGTAATCCCCACGATTTTGTAGAGTTTCAGGGCAGTCTGTATTTCTTTTCTGACTCTCCTCTCGGCTATGCAATGTGGCGGTACCACCCAAATGCGGGAACTGATATAGTTAGGCTGTTTGGTACTAATAAAACTGCCGGTAATCCGATAGTTTACCAAAACCGTATCTACTTTGAGGAAGGAACCCGTAATTTTACCAATCCACGCATTCATTGGGATAGACAAATCTCAAGTTATCACCCATCTACAGGAATAGTAAAGGTGGTAGATAGTAGATTTTCGACGTCTATTGTTCACAATGATACCCTATATTTTCAAGGAGCTGCCCCAAACCACCATGACAACCAATGGAGTCTTTATCGCTATCATCCGACTACCGGTATAGAACCTATTCTGATTCCGGGTCAATATGACCCGTCATATTGGTCTGACTTTTACGTTGAGGAATTTATCAGCTACAAGGGTGACTTGTATTTCACAGGTGGTCTCGGTGATACTTTTAATTATACTGAATTTTACCGCTACAACGCTAGTATCGGTAAAGTTGAACATATCATAAATTTCGATAACTTCTATGAAGGTCATGTAATTAGTAATGATTCGCTATACCTTCATTTAGGGGGTGGGCTAGGGTCGTCGATAGAAACTGAAAACCTTTGGCGTTACCATCCTACTGCCGGACTTAAGAAAGTAGTACACCAAAGTAGTAGATATATTGGTTATGGTTGCCAATGTGGTGATAATATAGCTGTTCTTGATGGTATTATATACTTCAACGCTTACGACTCACTACATGGCTACGAATTGTGGAGCTATGGGCCTGTTTCGGGTAAAAATCAACTTGTAGCAGATATCTATCCTGGAAAGGAAGGTAGCCGTCCCAGCGGTTTAATAACTTACAATGGTAGGATATACTTCAGGGCCTATAACTCTTTGTACGGCCATGAATTGTGGAGCTATGATCCTTCTACTGGAGCTCAGTTAGTAAAAGATATCAATCCGAATAAGGTGTTAAGTAGATATTATCCAGATGGTGGAAGTCGTCCTACAGGTTTTACCATCTACAAAGGTTCTCTCTTTTTTGCGGCTAATGATGGAAAACACGGAAGGGAGCTGTGGGCGTACAATAGTTATCCTATCACCTGCGCTTATTGCAACCCGGATGACTGGGAGTTTGAAGCAGAAAGTGACCAGGATGATAGCGGTTTCCGTCGGGCGCGTAGTAAGTACCTCTACGACGTTGACGGTGCTACACTGGCGGGGTTCACGATGTCAGCCAAGTCAGGTGAAGGGGAAACCCTTTGGGAAGAGGAGATGGAGATGTCCGGCGAACTGGAGCTTCCCTATCTGGACGATCCCGCTACGAAGCTTGCCTTTACCCGACATAGCGAAGAAGTATCCCAAACCCTGCTGGAACTGGACCCGCAGCTCGCCCAGGCGGGGGTATCTTACCTACAAGTAGCCAGTGACCCAGCGGAAAACCGCCTTTCGTTACAGATTAATACTTTGGAGGAACAAGGCTTGCTGGTACACTTTGCCCTACAGAGCGCAGAGGGCGAAGTGGTGTACCAAGAAGTGCTAGAAGCCCCTTGGGAAGGCGAGCTAGAAGAGCTACCCGAATTGGCTAATCATACCGTCGTATTGTCAGTGGCCGGAGAAAACTACCGTACCAGTAGCTATACAAAAGAGAGTGCCTCGCTATCGGCTGAGGTATTGCCAACGGATGGTAGCCTGTCATCTTCACTACAAGTCTACCCCAATCCGGTAGTCAATCATATACTGCACCTCAATGTAGTAGGGGAGGAAGCCAGTCCAATATCGGTGCAAGTACTCAACCTAATGGGCCAAACAGTACTGCAACGTGAGTTAGCTACCCGAATGGGACAACAACAGCTCACAGTTGATATGCAAGGCATACCCAAAGGGGCGTATATTCTAAAGGTGCAGCAGGGGCAACAACAAAGTACGACCCGACTACTGGTAGTCGAGTAGCCTTAGTCCCCTCTAATCCCTTTTGAAAAAAGGGGAATGTATTTCGTTCCCCCCATCTTTATAAACCCTCAATTCATAACACTTATGAAAAATCTTAGTTTACTTACCCTTCTTTTCTTTGCTACTCTTTTCATAACTGCCTGCGGTGGTGAAGAAGATAGCGAACCTAATACCCCTGGCGGGGACTATGTTCGCCTATACTATCCGGAGGCTACTGGTATGGATATTGATTTCACGCTCAGTGGAAATACTACTACTGCCCAACGGGAAAACAATACCTTTGATGGCGGTAGCCTACTGGGTACCCAGCGTGAAATTCGCTACGTATTTGCGGGAGATATTCCCGACGGAATGTACACCCTAACCGCCACCTTAGTAAGCGGAGATCCCTCGGGCTTTATCATTGAGGTCCGAACTAACGATGGCATTGGGGGCGGTAACGTCAGTGCTAACTTTGACCAGGACACTTCCGAGATAATCGTTCAAATGCAGGTAACGGGCGATGAGGTAGAGTTTATTCTGTAGGATACAGGCAGTCATTGGTATGAGTTAGGGAGTAATTTAAACTTATGCCCCTATTCGCGACAAATTGGCTACAATTCACTCCATTGAATAGCCTATTCAGGGTACTTCCTTACTCCAATTATTCATAGATAGGGTTGGTAAGTGTGAAAATAATCATCACATACCCAAACCTATTTTATGATGAAAGCACTTTGGAAACCTTTTTTAACTGCCCGCTACCCACTGGCGGTAGTACTCAGCCTGTTGGTGGTATTTACTGCCTGCGAGGATGAAGAAAACAACCCGGTTAACCCCGAACCAGAAGCCAACGCCCTGGAGCTGGCGAATGATAATGACGAGCTAAGTAATCTAGTAGACGCAATAAATCGTACCGACCTAGCCGATGCCCTGTCAGATGACAATAACCCGGTCACGATCTTTGCCCCTAATAACTCGGCTTTTGCTGATTATATAGCGAACAACGATAATTTTTCTAGCCTGGGCGAGATTCCTGAAGATGTTTTGACCGATGTGCTAAGCTACCACGTAGTAGCTAGTAAAACGCTGGCTGCTAATCTTTCCGAAGGCGATGTTGCTACTTTGCTATCAGGAGAAAGCATTGGCGTGACGCGAGACAATGGTGTAATTCTGAACGGAAATATCCGGGTAATCAGCGCTGATAATGAAGTATCTAATGGGGTAGTCCATATTATTGACGGAGTACTTGACCCTAATGCCCGCCAAGAAGCTGATCAATCTATCGTAGAGATTGTCACCGAAGGGGAAGATTTTAGCATTTTGGAAACCGCCCTCACTAAATTCCCCGATGTGGTAGAAACGCTGCAAGGCGACGGTCCATTTACCGTATTTGGCCCGAGTAACGGTGCCTTTGCTAAATTCTTAGAAGAAGATGATCGTTTTGCGGAACTAGACGACATTCCGGACGATGTGCTGAAAGCTGTGCTCCAGTACCACGTGTTGGCCGGAGAAAAACTAGCGGATGACTTAGGCGAAAGCGAAGAAACCGTGCAAGGTGAATCAATCACGATTGCCAAGAACGACGATGGAGTTACCTTAAATGGCGACATTATGGTTAGTTCGGCTGACGTAATGGCTACCAACGGCGTAATTCACGTAATTGATAATGTGCTTTTACCGCCCTCACTTGACCCTCAACCTACCATCGCTGAACTAGCGGTAGCAACCGATGATCTAAGCATCTTAGTAGCTGCCCTACAGCGCGCTCCCGATTTGCTAGAAGCAGCCGCAAATGCTGAATCTACGTTAACCGTATTTGCCCCCACCAACGCGGCCTTTGAGCAGCTACTAGCCGATAGCGAAGAGTTTACGACCTTGAATGATATTCCCGATGACGTACTGACGACTATTTTGCAGTACCATATTTTAGGCAGTATCAAGCAAGCAGCTGATCTAACTGAAAGTGAAGAGACCTTAAACGGTGAGTCTATTATGGTGACGACCACCGAAGGAGAAGAACCTCTTGATATTTCGGTAGTGCTCAATGGAGAAGTAAACGTGGCTACTGCCGATATTATGGCATCCAATGGCGTGGTGCATCTGATCGACCAAGTTCTGATGCCTCCGTCGTTGTTGCCCCAGCCTACCATTGCTGAAATTGCCACTAGTACCGATAACCTAAGTATTTTAGTAGCTGCCTTACAACGAGCACCCGACTTGTTAGCAGCGGCGGGTAATGCCGAAGCGATGCTCACCGTATTCGCCCCTAGCAATGAAGCTTTTGCTAAGCTATTGGAAGAAGACCCCCGTTTCAGTAGCCTGGATGATATTCCAGATGAGGTACTGACGCAAATTTTGCAGTACCACATTTTAGGTGCTACTAAGTTAGCTGAAGACTTAGTTGAAACTGAAGAAACATTGTCAGGAGAAAGCCTATCCATTGATAAGTCAGACGGAGTAGTCATCAATGGCAATGTAACCGTAACTACTGCCGACGTAATGGCAGCGAACGGCGTCGTTCACTTGATTGACCGCGTGCTTGTACCTGAATCATTAGCCCCTCCGGCAACCATCGCCCAAATTGCGAGCAATACTGAAGCGCTAAGCACACTGGTTGCGGCTTTACAACGTACTCCTGATTTGCTAGAAACAGCGGGTGACTTCAACGCCGACATTACCGTGTTTGCCCCCACCAATGATGCTTTTACTGATTTATTAGCTACACTTTCTGAAGCGTTAGGAGTTCAGCTTAGCGGGTTAGATGATGTGCCCGACTATGTGCTACGCCGAGTGTTAGAATATCACATTTTGAACAGTGGTAAGCTAGCTGCTGAGTTAGAGGGTAAAGAAGAAACGCTAGAAGGCAGTAACCTAGATATTAACAAGAATGGCGGAGTAGTAATTAACGAAACCACGAACGTAATTGCCGACCTGGCCAACATTGAAGCGGCCAACGGAGTGGTACACGTCATCGATGAAGTATTAGTTCCCAGATTTATTCTCCGGTCTATCGGAACGATGCTGCAACCGGCCGTATTTGATGCTGAAGGTCGGTTCACCACCTTCTTGGCTGCCGTAGAAGCAGCGGGTGTAACCGTAATTGCCGAACCAACCGCCAACTGGACGCTATTCCTACCGACCAATGAGGCTTTTGAGCAGCTGATAGCGGAAGATAATGGGTTTAACAGTGCTGAGGAATTATTAGCGGCGGAGAATCTGGAAGATATACTGCTGTATCATTTGAGCGGTATCCGAAGAGCATCCACTGACTTTGCTCAAGGAGCATCGGCTACCCACTCTCGGCTGAAAATAAACGACAAGTTTATTGAGATTAGCATCAGTAACAACGGAGCGAATGGAATCTTCATTAACGGTGAGATTCAAGTGATTGAAGCCGATATTGATACCGATAATGGAGTGGTACACATTGTTGATGGAGTATTGATCCCTTCTACTCAAACGGTAACGGAAATTGCCGTAGCAGCTACGCAAGGTGACGCACCTCAGTTCACCCAACTGGTGGCAGCTCTTGCAAAAGTAGAGGAAGCCAGCGTGGGTAATCCAGATTTATTACCACTAGTAAGTATTCTTGACGAGGAGCGGGGTGATGAGTTGTCTCCCTTCACGGTATTCGCCCCAACGGATGCAGCATTTGCAGAACTTTATCAGGCTTTAGATGTAAATGGCGTAGATGAGATAGATGCGGCAACTCTGCAAGCGGTACTGCTACTGCACGTTTCTAGCGGTGAAGACTTCTATTCCACGGACTTAACCAACGGCGCACTGGAGATGATAGGCGGGGAAATTACCATCAATGCCGACAATCTTACCATTGCCGATGGTAGCGAAGATAGTGCTGATGCCTCTATTGTGGGAGCAAATATTTTAGCTACCAATGGGGTAATTCATGTAATAGACCAAGTACTACTACCATAATAGGCGATTTGGTAGTATATTAGAAACCCTGAACCCGCAGTGGTCAGGGTTTCTTTTCTTTCATTCGTAGATTTTCTAGATGGTAGCTATTATTTGTTGACAATCATTCGTTGACTGCCTAGTGTTGACCGGAATTGTTTAGTATGAATGTTAATATATTTCATCATCGTTATCGCTACGTATTTATCCTGCTGCTAGCTGGATATTCTTATCTGAATATTCTTTTTACCAGTGGCGACCAACTGTTGGAAATGTCACTAGCAAAGTGGCAGTTTTTCACGCTGATACTTTTTGTAGTACTGCTAGTGTGGGAAATTGACCGTTGGCTGTGGAAGCAGGTAGACCGACGTTTTACTACCCCTTCCTCCCGTATTGTCCCGCTAGTTCCTTACTTCTTACTGAGTCTGGTTAACGTACTACTGTCTTCCTTAGTAGTAGTTTATGTAACTACGCTGTGGCAAGGTGAAGCATTCACGGAGAATATATCCTTACTGAAGCTAGCACTGGCGTTTGCCTTTCGTATTAATTTATTCCTGCATACGGTAAATGCTATTGTTTACTTTAACCGTAAACTAGTGGCTAGCCGATTGGAAGCCGAGCAACTAAAAACCCTAAGTGCCGAATCTCAGTTCGAGGCCCTTCGTAATCAGATTAATCCTCACTTTTTGTTCAACTCGTTTAACGTACTAACAGAGTTGGTGCATAAAGATGCAAATGTAGCCACGGAGTTTATTCAGCAGTTGTCGCGAGTGTACCGTTATTTGCTGTATAATCAGGAAAGTGAAACGGTGACTTTAAAAGCAGAAATAGAATTTGTAGAAGCGTTTATTTTCTTACTAAAAATCCGGTTTGCCGAAAGCATTATAATTCACACTAATTTATCGGAGCATCAGATGGAAAGCTACGCCATTCCCCCGGCGGCATTACAAATTCCGGTTGAAAATGCCATTAAGCACAACATTGTTTCCCGAAAACAACCACTCACTGTTGAGATTTTTTTAGAAAACAACCATCTGGTTATTCGTAATAACCTCCAGCGCCGTCAAACATATATTGAATCGGGTGGGTTAGGTCTACAGAACATACAACAGCGGTTTGCCTATCTTACCCAACAGGAGGTGCAAATTGAAGAAAACGAAACTCACTTTACAGTTAAGTTGCCGCTGGTAGAAAACGTAGCGGTATAACTATGGACGTACTTATTGTTGAAGACGAACCCCTCGCCAGTGAACGGCTCACCGAGCTGATTTCTCAATGTGATGCCTCAATACGAGTACGCGATACGCTCGATACTGTAGAGGACTGTGTTGAATTCTTTGCTAAAGAAAATCCAGTGGACTTGGTATTCCTCGATATTCAGTTATCCGATGGAATCAGCTTTGAAATTTTTAGTCGAATTGAAGTAGACACCCCGGTGGTGTTTACCACTGCTTACGATCAATACGCGCTACAAGCGTTCAAAGTGAATAGTATTGATTATCTACTCAAGCCAATCAACCCTACGGAGCTTGAGGCTGCTTTGCAGCGATTTTTACGCCAGCAAATACGTCCGGCAGTAGATTATCGGTTACTACAACAGATGCACGCGCGGCTCAATTCTCCTTACCAATCGCGTTTTTTGGTAAAATCGGGGAATCATTATCATTCTATTAGCCAAAGCGACATTGCGTACTTTCAGGCGGACGGAAAAGTGGTTTACTTAGTTACTAAAGAAGCCCGGCGCTACGTGATTGACTACACAATGGAGCGGCTAGAACATGATTTGCTACCACCCGAAAGCTTTTTTCGAGTAAACCGAACCTTCATTATAAGTATTGATACTATTCAAGGCATACAGAATTATGCCAACGGTCGCTTGAAGTTGACTTTACAGCCTGTTGCCGAACAAGATGTTATTGTCAGTCGAGAAAAAGTCACTTTCTTTAAAGCTTGGCTAAATTCCTAAGCTATGCTTATTTTTGGGTATTGGGAGTTAGGGGTTGGGCCCCAGAATGCATATAGTTCTAATCATTGCCCCCCTCAATATCCAGCAACTAAACCCTATTTTAACCTATGCGTTATTTTTTCCTCCTCTCGTGCATACTTGGCTTTTCAACGTCATTATTTGCTCAAAATAATTCATCGCCAGCTTCTCTCAACCCAGACTCACTACGGGCCGAAATTATGCAATTACGTACTGAGCTAGAAGAAACTCAGGCAAATCTACGCATATCCCATAACCGGTTTCGCACCGGGATTTTAACATCAGCTATTGGGTACTCTATCGTTATTTTGGGTGGTGTACTGGGTGGTAGCGAAGACTATGCTGAATGGGGGCAACCGCTAATATTCACTGGTGGAGTAATTGGAGTTGCGGGGGCAGTATTCATTTTTAATTCTAATACCTTTATTGGACGCGCTGGGGGTATTCCATCCCGACGAGAACGAAAAAAGGATGGAAGCTAAGAAGACCCTTGTTTTCGATTTTGATGGCACCATTGCCGATACGCTACCTCGTATTTTGACCATCAGTAACCGCTTGGCTCCTGACTTTGGCTACCGACAAGTACCGGATGATGAAATTGAAATGCTGCGAAGTGTTCGCTCTCGGGAGGCACTGAAGTTACTCCAGATTCCGATGTTGCGTATTCCGGCGATTGCCATCCGAATGAAAGCGGAGTTACAAAAAGAAATGCATTTGATTCAGCCCATTAGCTCTATGAAGGAAGTATTGGGGGAGCTAAAGACGACGTATCAGTTGGGAATTGTTACTTCCAACTCCCAACCAAATGTAGAGCGTTTTCTGGAAGCCAACGGTATGGCATTTTTTGAATTTATCTATTCGTCATCGTCCTTATTTGGGAAAACTCGAGTGCTAAAACGACTGCTCAAGCAGCATCAGGTGAAACGGCAAGAAATGGCCTATGTTGGCGACGAAACCCGCGATATTGATGCCGCCAGAAAAACAGGTATTGATATGATTGCCGTTTCTTGGGGAGCCAACACGGCTGACGCACTGGCTCGATTAAATCCCCAACATCTTATTCATCATCCGGATGGGTTATTAGCGCTATTGAGTAGGTGACTGTAGGGTAGTTCTTTCATTATGCTATTCTTCTACAGCTATTGTCTGCCGATCTATTTCTATGGCGTAAAAGAAACCCAAGGCGCGATAAAGATCGGGCGATTTGCTGAAAACATTACCACGAATAGAAGCGGGGGGCGGGTTGCCCACAAACGAAAGCCCTTGATTGCCCGTGATTTCATAAATCTTAAATAAAAAATTATAGTATTCTTCGGATATAGCAATCTGATCAACGGTAGCCTGGTCATCAAGAGTAAAAACTACTTCTTCATTGGGAATGACCCCCAGCCGTGCTTGTCCATCAAAAAACTCATCAGTCAGCACCAGGGTGCGCGAAGCCCCAGGGTCGGGAAGCGTTATAAGCTGATTGTTCCGATAAACCCGATAGTGATAGTAGTTGGCTACTCCTTGAGGGTCTCTCGAGTTAAGTTTGAGAAAATACCCTTTATCCGTAATACCTGTTTCTTCTTCAAACTCAATATAAACAGAATCGATAAGTGGGACAGGTTGTAGTATATCAGTCGCAGTGTAGGCTTTTCCTTCCCAATTAATTTCAAGGGTGTAGGTCTCACCCACCTGGGGTACCAAATCGTGCGTGACGTAGATTCCGTCTTCCTCGTGAATCATATCGTACGAATTGTTCTGGTCAGAGATAATAACTGTCGCATTTTTTACCGGAGGGGCAGGGCTGTTGTCTAAAAAGTTAGCGGTGGTAGTGAGTCGTACTTCTTGTCGGCGAGAGTTGCCGTTGATTAAACGTTCTACACCTCCTTCTACCACTAATAAGATATCAGTATTTGCCATATCCAGACTATCGGTGACGACTGTCTCACAAGCAGTAAATAGTAACAAAGCGATGAGCGATAGTACGCAATTCAGATGTTGCATGATGGCTGGGTTTTTTTAGTTAAAATTGAAATTGGTAGCTTACACTTGGCACAATACCGAAGTATGAGAGCTTCACTGCTTCGGTGAGTCCAGTAGCCATTTCTACGTTGTTCATTTCGCTAATTTCCCGGAAAAAGATAGAAGCAGCATTTTGCCGATTATAGAGATTAGCAATGCTAAAGACCCAGGTGCCTTGGCGCTTTGCATCTTTTCTAGGATTGAGGGTCGCCGATAGGTCGAGGCGATGATAGTCGGGGAGTCGGTTAGCATTTCTGGTATTATAATCGGTAACTACTAACCCATTTTGGTAGTATCTTCCTGAAGGGTAAGTGACCGGGCGGCCAGAACCATATATCCAGTTAAAGCTAAAGTCCCATCTGGAATCAGTATCGTATAAACTAACGATATTGAGTTCGTGGGTTTGATCGAAATTACTAGGGAAGTATTTGCCACGATTTATTCCGGTAACTTGTAACTCAGACCGTGAGAGGGTGTAACTCAGCCATCCGGTTAATCGGCCAACATTCTTTTCCAGTTGCACTTCTAAGCCATACGCCCGTCCTACCCCTTGTACAATCTGCGTTTCAATATCTTCGGTAAAGAGCAAATCGGCTCCATCAATAAAGGCGGTGACATCTTGCAGGTCTTTGTAGAACCCTTCTACCGTGAGGCTGTAGCTATTGTCTCGAAGGCCTTGTGCAAACCCCGACGATAGCTGATCGGCAAATTGAGGGCGAAGAAATTTACCACTCGGTGCCCATACGTCCAGCGGAGTTGGTGAGGTAGTATTTGAGATGAGATGGATGTACTGATACATGCGGTTGTAGCCAAGCTTGATTGAGCTATTCTCAGAAAGTTGGTAGTTAGCTGAAAATCTAGGTTCGAATCCGTTAAAACTAGCTATAACTTCATTGTTGGCGTAGCTGTCCTGCGTACTTCGTTCATTCTGCTGATATTGCCCCGACGCAGGGTCGTAAGTTAAAGGCGTTCCGGTCAGGTAGTTATTAAGTACGGCTGAACCGAGCCGCCAGAAGGCTGACCAGCGCAGACCGTACCTCAATTGCAACTTCTTCGCTATTGTTTGTTCGTAATCTAGGTAAGCCCCTCCTTCTACTGCGTATTTAGATTGAAATGTTCTGGGAACAATAGGCGAACCCTTAATAGGAGTAATTGTGGCTGGATTAAAAGTGTAATTTAGTACGTCTGCCCCTACACTTAGCGTGTTGTTAGGGTTGATGAACCACGTTAGGCGAGGTTTAATATTTAGGTTGGTGATGGTGGACTTCCACCGTAGTTCAGACCCCGAACGTAGGTTATCAAGGTTATAATCGTAATTACTGTATACAGCGGAGGTCTGAAAGAATAGCTTTTCACTTAATAAGCTTGTCCAGCGAAGGGTGCCGGAAGCATTTCCCCAAAACGTGCCTACTAAGCCAGGCAGTTGGAAGCGGTCGCGTCCAAAGTAACCGGATAAAAACAGCTTGTTTCGTTCATTAAGCTGGTAGTTGGCTTTTAGATTCAAATCGTAAAAATACAGGCGATTTCCGCTAAAATCAGATGAAAGAAAGGTAAAAATATCGGCGTAAGAACGGCGACCTGCCACTAAGTAAGACCCCCTAGCCCCGGTTTTACCAACTTTACCGATTGGACCTTCCAGGGCTACTTTACTAGCAATTAGCCCTACAGAAGCTTTCCCGGCAAATTCTTTTCGGTTACCTTCTTTCTGCTGAATATCTAGTACCGAAGACAACCTACCACCAAATGATGCGGGTATACCTCCTTTATAGAGGGTTACGTTGTTGATAGCGTCGGTATTAAAAACCGAGAATAACCCAAAGAGATGGGAAGCATTGTAAATAATCCCTTCGTCTAGCAAAATTAAATTTTGATCGGCTGAGCCGCCCCGCACGTTAAAGCCCGAAGAAGCCTCGTTGGCACTGGAAACTCCCGGTAGTAACTGAATAGAGCGAAGCACATCGGGTTCACCCAAAATAGCTGGTAATTTCTCAATTGTTTCAGCTTTCAATCTTTCTACGCTGATCTCATTGGTCTGAACCAGGTTTTGGTTAGCATTTACGACGACTTCGCTGAGCGTTTCTACTTTCTCCTTGATCTCATAATCTAACACCGTATTTTTTTCTATAGTAAGATTAACCAAAGCCGTCTCGTATCCGATGAAGCTAAATTCTACCTGATAGTCGTTGGGCGATACGGAGATGCTGTAGTAACCATATGCATTGGTGGTAGTACCTAAAAGACTACTTTTGCTTAAAGTATCAGCACTAATGGTCGTTACCATAACTGTGGCTCCAATCAGGTCTTCGCCATTAGCCGCATCTTTGATATAGCCACTGAGTGTTACTTTGTTTTGAGCCGCTAGGTAGGATAGTAGGCTTAGCTGGATTAATAAAGTAAGAATGATTTGTTTCATGGTGGGTACCGTGTTTTTAACAAAGGAAGTGGAATCCTTTGCGCGATACCCGTAACCTAGGTTACATTCTTCTTAGGTATTTTTTGTAAGCTTTCTCCTTATTCTACTCAAGGAGGGGCGCTTCACGCCCAGGTAGCTCGATAAATGATTTAGCGAAATACGATTAGTCAGATTGGGGTACTGACGCACGAAATCTAAGTAGCGTTCCTGAGCACTTTGAAAATGGAAGCTTCTCATTCTACTTTCTAGTATATGAATGATAGATTCAGCGACTAACCGCCCAAACCGTTCAAGTTCAGGGTGCTGCTGGTAGCCTGCTTGCACGTATTCGTAGGTAAAGCATAAGATCGTACTATCTTCAAGACATTGAAAATAATAGTCGCTGCTCTTCTGAGCTAAGAACGCGCTATAGTAGGTAACAAAGCCACTCCTATCGATTAGGCGGGTTGTAATCTCCTCACCTTCATCATTAATGTAAAACCCTCTCATCAGTCCCTTAACTATAAAGCCAACTTCATTATGCACTCGGTTGGGGTTAATAAATAGCTGCTTCTTCTCCAAATTTTTCACCTCGAGCCCATCTACCAAATACGCTAGTACCCGCTCGGGCATTTGCCCATCAATCTGTTTCACTACTGACTTAAAGAAATCAATTTCTTCAGGCATTAGCATATCTTTTAGCGATAGAGGAAATATACGTACTTTTCATTTTAGAGACCTTCTACAATATGTTAGCTACCATGATAAACTATAACGATAGAGTTTTCAAACCAGTACAAAATACCAAAAACGGTGAAACTAGCAGTGAAACCACTTTTCTCTATCAACAAAACGGAAACATACTGACATCAGAGTATTCTGGTGGAAAAATTAAGTCGGGGCATTTGATAGGGTTGGTGAGCGACGATGGGAGTATCGATATGCGCTACCATCAGGTAAACGAACAAGGTGAACTAACGACTGGAATCTGTAAATCTACTCCCGAACTACTGCCTAACGGTAAGCTCAGACTACACGAAACTTGGCAGTGGACGTCTGGTGATCAGTCCAAAGGCAGTTCAGTGTTAGAAGAACAGTGATAAAGGGGCTATTGGTATTCTATCCCTCAATTTTCTCGTCCAACTCAATAATCGTGATTGGGGTGCCGGGACCACCATTAGCCCCTTCGTAGCGAAGAAAAAGCCCATCGGAGATGCGGTACCATAGTTCAGCCGACCAAAGTTTAGACAACATAAAGTTATCAATAGTGAGCTTCACCTTTACTGCATCATAAGCCTTTCCATCAATTGTGAGCGATTCGGTACCCAATTTTTTAGCTTCCATCTTCAGCGGATCTAAATCCGATACCAACTTTAGAACCCAAAATGATAATTCTTGCTGATCAGATGCGGCGAATTCGCTTAATCCGTGATCGAGCTTATTAAACCACTGCCGCTCATCAATATCGACGGTCTTATCAACTGACTCACCCTGAAACGTACCCCAAATTTTGATCTGATCGCCCGTTCGTTGAGCCGTAAAATCATGTTTTTCTTTTTCGTCACGTAGTACCCATTTTTCAGTACCTAGCTTCGGATGAAACGTATGCTTGGAATAACGCTGCTTTTCTTCTAGTACCAGTATTGATTTACCGTCTTCCTGCTGTTTAAGCACCTGTATGTCGTAAGCATTTTCCCCAAACAGTCCGGCGTACTGATACTGTTGAGCCAATAGGGGGAAAGCACTTAGCCCCAGCACTACTTGTAATGCGGGGGCTAGACATACGGTTGTTACCAAACGAGTAAAACGCAAAATGTAGAAAGGTTAAGCACTCAACTTTTTAGCTTCTAACCACTCGGGCTTTCGAGTAATGACTTTCGCTTGGAGCGCATTGAGTAGGTTGTATAAACCAAAGTAGGTGCGGTTGATGTACAGCGCATCGCGGGGGCCACGAGCGGTACGAGAACGCCTCACTTCTTCAGTATTAGATACTCGCTCACTCAATGCAAATATCTGGGTAAAGTAATCATCATCGGCAAAGTCAAACTCGTCGTAGTGGAAGGGACGACCCAGAAGCTGAATCATCTCTACGAAGATTGCCTTAAATACTTTCTTCTCCGATGCTGAATCGTTTTCGTTGATGAAGGACAATTCGTGGAATATTTCATCCAGTTGATCGGGCTTTAGTAAAATATCCTGCCGGATAAGGCTAAAATACTGTTGATAGAAATCTTCGGGAATCTCTTTCACACAGCCAAAGTCAATCACTCCCATCGTGCCGTCTTGCCTAAACAAGAAGTTACCCGGGTGTGGGTCAGCGTGAACTTGCTTGAGATAATGTACTTGGTGATTATAGAAATCCCACAATGCTTGCCCAATGCGGTTACGCACTTCCTGAGAAGGGTTAGTCGCCACAAACTCCTTCATATGCTCGCCATCTAACCAGTCCATCGTAATGATGCGCTCCGAAGACAGCTCCGGGTAGTACGTTGGAAAGTCCAAGTTATCAATATCGCCACACTGTTTCGAGATTTCCATGCCTCGGCGCACTTCTAAATCGTACTCAGTTTCTTCTACCAGTTTTCCTTCTACTTCCTGTAGATAGTGCTCCAGGTCTCGTTCATTAATATTAAATAAACGAATAGCGAATGGCTTCACGATTTTTAGATCGGAAGTAATACTGTTGGCTACTCCCGGATACTGAATCTTCACGGCAAGTTCCTTTCCGTCTAACGTGGCTCGGTGTACTTGTCCAATAGAAGCCGCGTTTTTTGCGCTCCGACTAAAAGTATCGTATAATTCAGTAGGGCCTTTGCCAAAATACTTTTGAAATGTCTTAACCACCAATGGGTACGAAAGGGGCGGGGCACTATACTGCGCCATCGCGAAGCGGTCGGTGTAGGCCGTAGGGAGCAGGTTTTTATCCATGCTCATCATCTGCAATACTTTTAAGGCACTGCCCTTCAGTTCGCTCAGTTCGCTGTAGATGTCGGAAGCATTATCTTCGTGTAAGCTCTCACGGCTTACCTTCTGCTGCAATGCCTTTTTAGCGTAATATTTTGCGTAATTACCGCCAATTTTGGCTCCGGTACGCACAAAACGGGTGGCCCGCTGTACTTTAGAAGTGGGAATTTTGTTCTGCTCTTTCATGCTCATGCTTATCGTTGCTGGTACAGGAATTTAGCGAAGTCTACTGCCGCGTCAATTGGGCCTCGCCCCATAATGTCAAATGATAGATTCACCGCTTTTTCAATAGCTTCGTCGGTACGTTCAAAATTTTGACTGTCGTCTTTCACCCAGAAGTGGATTACAAACTGCAACTGTCGCCACAATCCTTCGTCGTAGCGGTTGCCAATAACGGGGCGATCCATAATCTCACCAATTTCTTTGCCTTCAGCAATTAGCTCATTGGCGTATTCTAAAAAGGTTTCTTTCAGTCGGCTAAAAACTTCAGCGTTGGGCGAGCGCCTCCCGGAAGACGGTAACTGATCGACTCGAAGCATTACGTAGCTTCGGTTGTTTTTCAGTATTTCCGCCATGGTATAGTAGAAAGCCAATAACTTCTCTCGCACCGAATATTCCATATACACTGCATCGCTCTGAATGCGGGTTATAGTTTCTTCGGCAAAACCCTTCCAGATTTCCTTCTCGAGCGAAGTAAAAGAGTTAAAGTAATCGTAAAATTCGGCCTCCTTCTTCTTTTGCATTTTCATGAACTGATAAACCGAAGGGGGAGTTTTTCCATGCTCAAGTAAATAGTCTATATATGCTTCTTTTAATTTTTCGCCCTGATTGGCGGTTTGTTTTCCTTTCTTCGCTGTCGTTGCCATAAAGTTTATTGTTATCACAATTAATAAATTAGCGCATTAGCCAATTTACTATTCTAAGAAGTGATTAAATGATTATTTTGTTTAATAATAATTTGCTAAAATTAAACATTTGTGTTAGCAAATAGATTCAGTCAGCCACTACTTTTTGATGACTGGCTATTTACTTGTACGTCAATTGGGATAGGCTGTTGCTGCTGATACATTTTTAATTCAACAATATCGGCCGGTAGATTGTATCCTTCTTTGAGCAAACCGCGTACCACTTCGGTCATGATCTGACTTTTAAGCTTTAGCGTAGAACCTTCAAAATCGAAGGTGTTGATCCAGAAGAATGTTTTAAGGTTGATCGTGCTGGTATCGAACTTTGAAATTGTCACGAAAGGCTCTAAGCCTACGGATTTTTCCAGGTTAGGATGATTTTTCAGGGTTCGTAGGATAAACTGCGTAGCTTCCACTACATCTTCTCCATAATCTATGCCAACGTCGAAGTCGTGACGCATTAACCCATCACGGGTATAATTAATAAGCGGATTTTTTACCAGAATAGAATTGGGAATGAAAATATCGCGACCATCGAAGGAGCGCACGTGAGTGTTACGTAAATCCATTCCTTTTACTACGCCAATAATGTCGACCACCTCAATCACATCGCCAGTGCCAAACGGTCGGCCAAATGCTAAGAATGCTCCCGAAAGCAAATTCTCCCCAATATCTCGGAAGGCAAAGCCGATAACAATAGCGGTAACCCCGGCTCCCGCTAACAACCCTTGAGCGGCTGCCCCCAACCCGGCCTGATTGAGAAAGGTGATAACTCCAAACAGAAGAAACAGTAAAAAAATAAGCCGACTAATGAAGTTACCCAGCAACCGATCGTCCATTCGCGGGGCAATTCGCCGTCGGAAGACCCGCTTGGCAAGAAGGCCAATAAAAACAAATATCAGTAGTAGTATCAAGCCTACTCCAATAGTTGGTAGCCTAGCCACTATATCGCTATAGAATTCAGTGAATGCTTCTAGTACTTTTTCCTGCATAAAAATATAAGCTGAATAGCGATGGTTTGTTTGAAAGGGTGACTAGTCCAAAGTTGATAGTCCATAGTCGACAGTTAATAATTTTTTCTCATTATCGGTTTTGGGAATCGGTCATTAGTCCATTGTTGTAGTCGTTCAGTGCTAATTATTTTTTGCTCTCATCAATCACCAATCATTATTCATTAACTTCCAGTTTCCGTAGGTCAGAATTTCACAATCACCTGAGCGCGGATGTCGGTGCGGGTGTTTCCGTCAATGGCATCTACGCTGCTGCCAATCACGTTGCGGTCGGCGTATACGGTTCGGCCAATTTTTGTCCAGAAGCTCAAGTGGCGGTTTAGCTTGTAGCGAAGCACCCAGTAGGTGCGGGAACCCTGACCGGAGTAGGCGGGGATAGAAAAAGTGTACAGTAGATCGTGCTCGTAGAGATACTGGCGGGTATCGTACTCTTCAGCATCAAACAGGGCAAAGCGCAGATCGGTCTTCCAGCGACCTCGCTGGTACGTAACATCCTGAGCGATAACCCAACCCCGGTCAGTCGCTTGGTTTAAACGATAAGCCGTCTGCTGCCAGCGGGTGTTCAGTCGCAATCCTTCTACCGGTGTATGCGTAATTCCCAGAGCTAGTTGCCGTTTGTTGCCGGGCAGCGGAACTCTTACCGATAAGCTATCTAAGTCTACATTGATTGCCTTTTCTTCTTCTCGAAATTGAGCAAACAAACTCGTCCATCGGGTTAGTTGATAATCAAACCGAGCCAATAGTTCGTGCCCGGTTGATGGAGCATCTACTCGAAACCGCAGCCAGGGAAAGCGGAAGTAGTCGTAATAAGCCGAGAGTGTAGCTTTTTTAAATGGTTCCATTCGTAAGCCCCAGTAAAACCCTTGTTCATTAATTGGGCGAGAGCCTTCACTCAAAGCATTTCCGTAAAAAGAATGAAAATCAGGTGAGTAATGTCGCAGCACCCAGGCCATTTCTACGGTAGAAGATAGCGAAGCACTTAGCCCGCCTACGGCACCCCAGCCTCCGCTGGCTGAACGAGCTGCTTCACCGAAAAAATGGTAGTGTCGGTAGCGATAGTTGCCAAATACTCCCCAGGCTTCGTTGACTTTTCCGCTAAATTCGTGGAAGTTTCGTAGTTCATCGGAGCGTTGCCAGCGATAGTCAAATGCAGTACGCACGTAGCTAACTCCAATTTGCCCGTTTCTACGGCGATTTTTAAGAAGCACATTTCCGCCGATCACTTGCTCCCGTGCCTGATCTTGACTGTTTCTTTCACTTTCGGTACGATGCCACCCACTGGTTTGCAGTGATCGGAAATATAACGAGCTATCGGCTCGATTATGCAGTTTAGCATCCAACCATTGGTTGGAGACAAAGGGAGTGAGTTCGAGCTGCATCTTACCAACATCCTGTTGAAGCGTAGCGGTTGCTCCCCGAAAGAACCCCGATTCAGTACTGGAAGTATACGGACGAAGCTGCGAGCGGGTACGCCCCACCGAAGTAACTGCGAAAGCACTCTTTCCCAGATTAAATCCCTGCCCCAGTAACAATCCCTGACCGAACTGTAAGCTGTAATCTCCAATAAGTAGGTTTTCCAGCACGCCCCGATTTTGTATTTGCAGATGGTACGACTGAAAATCAGAGCCGTACTGCGATTGGGTAGGCTGCCACCGAATAGCTTCTCCGGCATCTTTTTCCAGTGTTAAGCCTAAGCTAAAATCATTTCGGCGGCTCACTCGCAAGCGAGTGTACAGTTGGGGCTTGCTGCCAATAAACGGAGCCGATAAAGATGGATCAGTGAGTGTATCTTGCGGAATAAAGCCTCGTTTGGTTTCCAGCGTAGTAGCTTGCCGTAGAATAAGCAGCTTGTCAGCCCGTTGCCATCGTTCCGCCCACGATAGCGTATCTGTCGGAACAGCATTTACGGTAATAAACGGAAGCATCTGCTGGATAAGGTCGTGATTAAACGCGGGAATAAATTGTAACTCATACACCGTGCGTAAATCGCCGTAGCGTTGGCGATAGTGGAGCAGATTGCTGATTTGCCGACTACTGAGGAAAAACAATTCTTGTAGCCCTTCCTCATCAGCCTGGTTGAGATTGATGGGTTGGGTATACAGTTGATACAATATTTCGTACTGTTCCTCGTAGGCTACATCTTCGTCCTGCTGAGTAAATAGGTTTTCCAGCAACGTCTCGAACGCTCGCTCGGGAGAGGATTGAGCCTGAACCATCCGAGTCAAACCAAAGACTAAAAGAATAGTAACCGAAACTCGCATTACCGCTCTAGTTTGTAGGCTAACGACAACTGATGCGACAGGCCTAATTCACTGTGGGTACGTAGAGCATAATCAATCTGTAGCAAGCGGTGATTCAAGCCCAAACCAAAAAATTGCTGAAAGTGAGCTGTCTGCACTCCGCAGCGAAAGTTGATCTTTTTCATCGCTGTATACTCCGCCCCAAACTTTGCGTTGGTATTTTGTTGCACTTGATGCTCTACCTCAGCTATCAAACGAATGGTCTCAGTCGGGCGATAGTTTAGCCCGGTTTGCACTAGCGTAGGAATCTTCTCTTCGGTAAAGCGGGATTTTCTGGCCTGAGTCAAATTAGTAATCTGCATTCCGAAGGTTAGCTCAGAAGAAAGCTGAGTAGTTCCGCCCACATCTACCGCAGTAGTGAAGCGAGTGCCGACCGTCTCGATATGATACTGATACCCATTGAGGCGCAGCCCGAAACTAAACTGACCGACTTGGTGGCTGAACCCTAGCGCAATTTGGTCTTCGCTGTACAAAGCATCGCCAAAACGGTACACACTCAAGCTTCCTACTCCGAAATTCATCGGTTTAACGATTCCTACTCCAGCGGCGTGTAGTCCTTCTGAAAAGCCAAAGCGGTTTTCGTAGCCAGCTACCAGCGTAGTTTGTTTGACCCCAGCCAACCCTCCCACGTTATAAAACACCGACCAGGCATCGCGTTGAGCTACTCCGGCCTCGCCTAAACCAGCAGCCGAGCCACCTAGCGACTGGGCAAAACTCAGGTAGCTACTGAGCATCAATAGCGCGAAGATGACAAAGATTTTCATAGAACCTTACCCAAGTGTCAAGAGAGAGCAATATCAACCATTTGGGGATGGATCACATGGTAAATTGCATGACTATCCTACGGATGTAAAGATGGGCACGAAATTGAAAGAAACGGTTTGGGTTCTCGCCTGCTTACTGCTGACTCAGCGTACCTTAGCGCAGGTAACTGATAACTTTTCGGATGGGGACTTTACGACCAATCCGGTTTGGAGTGGGGAAACTACTAAGTTTGAAGTACTGGCGGAGCAATTACATTTGAATGATACCGATGCTACCGGAGAAGCCTACCTCAGTACTTCTAGCCAAGCTATCGCCAATGCCGAATGGAATTTTTACGTGGAAATCTCGGAGAACCCTACTAGTGCTAACTTTACCTCAGTGTATCTGGTATCTGATCAGGCGAACTTAGCTGATGATTTGAGTGGCTATTTCGTAAAAATTGGTAATACCAGCGATGAGGTCAGCCTTTATCGGCAAGATGGCAGCACTGAAACGGAAATTATTGATGGTTTAGACGACCGCGTAGATACTAAACCAGTACAAATCGAGATAAAAGTTACGCGAGACACTAACGGGAACTGGGAGCTGAGTTCGCGACCAATAGGAGAAATCAGCTTTGTCATAGAAGGCTCAGTTATGGATGATACGCATACCGTTTCTAACTATTTCGGAGTGCATTGTAAGTATACCGCTACCCGGAGCGATGCGTTTTACTTTGACAACATCTTGATTACGGGCACTCCCCAACCGGATACGCGGAAACCATTCGTAACTGATCTATCAGCTCCATCAAACAACCAACTAAATCTCCAATTCTCCGAAGCAGTAAACACCGCCGTAGCCGAAACAACTACGAATTATGTGCTCAATGGCCATGCTATTACAGCTGCTTCACTAGCTGGAAATGAAGTTGCGCTCTCGGTGAACTCCGCTCTGGCAAACGCTACTGATTACACGCTGACCGTTCGGAACATTCAGGATGAAGCCGGAAATGTATTGACTGATACTACCCTCAACTTTTTTTACTTTGAACCAGTCTCAGCCCAGCGGAATGATGTAATTATTTCGGAATTGATGCCTGACCCCAACCCGGTGAAAGCCGATTTGCCGGACGCGGAGTTCGTAGAAATCTATAATCGCAGTGGAAACCCATTTGATTTGCAAGATTTGTCGTTGAATGATAAACTATTACCACCGTATATTCTGCGCCCTCAGCAGTTTGTTGTTTTGTGTGCTTCGGCCGATAGTGCTTCGTTGGCACCGTTTGGTCAGGTAATAGGCTTAGATAGCTGGCCGACCTTGCCCAACAGCGGAACTCGACTTGTTTTACGGAATGCTACGTCAATGGTAATTGATTCACTGGCTTACTCCGCTACCGAAGTGGTGGGAGGTACTTCGCTAGAACGAATTTCCGAGACAACGCCCTGCGATCAGCGTATCAATTTAGCGCTCTCTCTGGCTGAACGGGGAGGAACACCGGGTGAAACCAATACAATTATTAGTCAGAAAGATACTCATGCACCCCGATTGTTAAGCATTCAACCCCGTAATGACACGCTAAAATTATTTTTTGACGAACGAGTTGCCGATGAAAGCCTTCAAACTGAGTTGATACAAATTCAGCCCGAACAAACGGTGGCGCAAATTGTACGCGATGCGATTGATGAAAAGATACTCTACGTTCTACTCGCCGAGCCACTGGTTACCAATACCACCTATTCCCTCACCTTCGCCAATACTCAGGACTGCTACGGAAACATTTCCCCTTCTCAAACAGCCTCCTTCTACTTTGACAATGAACCACCCACGTTACTAAGAGCAGTGGTGCGCGATACCGCTGAGGTAGCGTTAATCTTTTCTGAGAAAGTCGCAACGCAATTAATCGAGGATGAAGATAATTACTGGTTAGATAGCGTGTCCAACACTCCCAGATTTGCAATTATTGGTCAAGATAGCGCGTCGGTACTGCTGCGGTTTCTAGTCTCACTAGCTGACGGGCAAAACCATCAGCTTACGCTCACCCGCTGGGAAGATTCATACGGTAATCCGGGAGACACGCTGACCGTTAATTTGCGCTACCAGCAAGATATTGATACGGTGCTGGTGGAAAGTGAGTATCAACTTGAGGTTCATTTATCCGAACCAATATTGCCAGAATCTGTAAGTGAGGTAATGAATTACGAGATAGACCGACGGGTGGGGCATCCACAAGCGGCCTTCATAGATCGTAGTCATCCGAACGTTATCCACCTGATTCTGGCTAATCCACTTTCAGAAAATCGGGAACATGAGTTACGGATTGACCTACTACAAGATGAGCAAAATGGAGTATTGAGCACACCAGCTTACCGCTTCTACTTTGATCGTCGTTCGCCGGGCGTAGATTCAGTTGTGGCGATTACCGAGCGTACGCTGCTCGTGTATTTTGATGAAAAGGTAGACTCACTAACTGCAACCAATGCGCTCCATTACCAACTATCGGATTACAAAGTGGAGCAAGTTGAACTGAAAGGAAATAGGCAAGTAGCACACTTACAGCTAGACACTGCGCTGGTGCCCGAAGTTGCGTATGAGTTAGAAATAGTAGGTATTGCCGACCTCTCCGGGAATATTATCACTAGTCCCAAAGGTAAATCCTTTGTCTACGACCAGCGACCACCCGCGTTACTATCGGGGAAAATGGTGAACCCTTTCGAGCTACGGCTGTATTTCTCCGAAGCAGTACAAACTGTTTCCGTCAATAATTTTCAACTGGAAACGATCGGCTCTCCTGACAGTGTCTGGGTATCTCGACTACGAGCAGGTGAAGTACGGTTGTTCTTTGCCGAACCACTACCTACTGAAGAAATTACACTTACTGCTACGAGTATTACTGATCTGCGAGGAAATCGTCAGCCAGAACCGTTAAGAACAACAATTAATAATACTCAAACCACACTTGGTCAGATTATCGTACTATCTCCTACTGATTTACAGCTAAGTTTTACCCAAGGTATTGATGAAACGGTGATGCTAAACTTCACTCAGTATTTGGTTAACGAGGTGTATTCGCCCACTGAAGTAACTGCGATTGGTCGACGACCTTACGCAGTGCATCTGACATTTGACCGCCCTCTTCAAGCTGATGTCAACTACCAACTAACCATCAGTGAACTGGTAAATGATGAAGGGCAGCGCGTAATTGGCGTTCAGGATTCTTTTATTTACCAAACCCAGATAGAACATATTGAAGCGGAAGAACGGGCATTACTGCTGCATTTTCAAGTTCCGCTGGATTCAAGTTTAGCGGTGCAGTTAATGCATTATCAATTAGGACAAACCCATCCGGCAGCGGCCATTTGGGTAGGTGAGCAAACTATTCGATTAGTATTTGAAGAATCGCTTGAGCCCCTGACTCGTTACGAGTTTTTGCTATCCGGTTTGAAAGACATTGATGGAGATGTGATTCCAGCATCAACGCACACGGTGGGGCTAGGCCGTACGCCCAATTTCAACGAACTGCTGATTACCGAGATTATGGCCGACCCCACTCCCGCCGTGGGCTTACCGGAAGTAGAGTACCTGGAATTGTACAATGCCTCGGATGAGTTACTTAGCACTAACGGACTGCGCTTAGCGGATGCTATGTCTTCTACCTTGTTACGATCAGCGTTATTACTTCCGGGTGAATACTTAATCGTTAGTGCCAATGCTGACCAGCCCAAGCTAGCCTCCCGGGGGCGCACAATGGGTATCACTAGCTTTCCTTCGCTGAATAGTAGTGGCGACCAGCTTAGCATTACTGATGCCTACGGAAGTGAGGTTTTCTCAGTATCATATTCGGATGACTGGTACAACGATGCGGAGAAAAAGCAAGGTGGCTGGTCGTTAGAAATGATTGACTATACGCATCCCTGCGGTGAGCAGGATAATTGGACTGCTTCCGTAGATGAAAACGGTGGTACTCCCGGCCGGGTAAATTCGGTAAACCAATCCAATCCCGATAATCAAGCCCCGGTATTGCAAACCGCCTTTGCTGAATCAGCTACCGAGGTAGCTCTTCTGTTCAGCGAAAAATTAGATCCTTCGTCTTTTGAAGATGGACAAATAAGCATCAGTAGCGAGGTAACAGTTGATACTATAGTGTGGAAATCTGACCGAAAATCGGCTACTGCCCACTTGATTGATTCACTGCAAACCCAAGTAGCGTATACCATTCGGGCGAACCAACTGTACGATTGCAGTGGAAACTTGATAGACGATCAAGCAGTGTCGCTAGTATTATCCGAAGAGGCTACTATGGGTGATGTTCTGCTGAGCGAATTACTATTTTACCCTCGTTCGGGTGGAGTGCGTTTCGTAGAAATTTATAACCATTCGGATAAGCCGATCAATCTCAAAGATTGGCAGCTGGCTAATTCAGAAGGCGACTCCCTAGCAAATCTTTCAGTTATTACTACAGAAAATTATCAGTTGAACCCCCAGCAGTACTTAGCCCTTACCGAAGATGCCACTACGCTGGTTGGTGATTATCCATCGGCATCGGAAGGAAATATTCTGGTAGTGGATGCCTTGCCGAGTTTACCTTCTGGTGCCGGAAATGTAGCTTTGCATTCGCTCAGTGGTGAGCGAATGCAGTTTTTGATCTACGACGAAGATTGGCACCATCCGATACTGGAAGATAAGCGGGGAGTTTCTCTGGAACGTATTCAGTGGAGTGCTCCGGTTAACGACCGTAATAACTGGCAGTCGGCGGCTCAGACGGTAGGTTTTGCCACTCCAGGTTACGTCAATTCGCAGTTGTCAACGGTCAGTCCGATACCGGCCGCACTATCAGTAGAGCCCCGAGTGTTTACTCCCGACCAAGACGGTTTTCAAGACTACACCCAAATTCTTTATCGTTGGCCCAATGCGGGTAACGTAGCTAATGTGATTGTCTTTGACAGTCAGGGGCAAAAAGTGAAACATTTGGCTCGGAACACTACTTTAGCTGAAGAAGGCTTTCTACGGTGGGATGGCACCGATGATGCTGGGCAGCAACTTGCTACCGGGTATTATATCATTTATTTTGAGGTGTTTCATACCAATGGGCAGGTTTCCGGGTTAAAAGAACGAGTAGTGCTGGGTAGACCTTTTTAATGATTAGTGAATGATGACTAATGAATAATGGCATATTCTGTAGTTATTATTCACCAATCATTATTCATTAATCATTGGTTTAAGCTATGAAGAAACTTAAGAAGCTGATTCATCAAGGTGAGGGAGAGCGGTTGGATTTCAAGCAAAAGATTACTGATCCTTATAAAATTGCTAAAACCATCGCATCATTCGCCAATACCAAGGGTGGTAAAATTCTGGTGGGGGTGCGGGACGATAAAACCATTATGGGCGTTGATCCCGAAGAAGAAAAATATACGCTAGAAACGGCAGCTCAATTCTACTGCGACCCACCGATAACTCTTCAATTCAAAGAAGTAGAAGATGAGGAAGAGGACATTACGGTACTGGAGGTAACGATTCCCGAAAGTTGGGAGAAACCGCATTTTGTGCGGGACAAAAACGAGCGACGGCTAGTGTACATCCGCCAGCGTGACAAAAGTATTCCCGCCGGAAAAACGATGGTTGACCTCATGCGAAAAGGGGAGCTGCCTGATAACCAAGTCAACCTAGCGCATTTAGACCATAACGAGCGCAAACTACTGTCTTTTCTAGAACGCCATGAACGAGTGACGCTTAAACAGTTTATGCAGATTGTGAACATCTCCCGTCGTCGGGCTTTACGAATTCTACATCACCTCACTCGAGAAGGTGCAATTCGTATGCACGAGCAAGAGAAAGAACCGTATTATACTTTGTGAGTCAGGACGAAACGCAGGTTTTTGCGTATCTCGTAAAGCAATAAATACGTCATATGGATTTTTAGAAACAGTTTGACCAATTTCAGCAAAACATAAATGCCCGTTTCTGGTGAATAGATAAAAAATTAGGAATTGTTGATAAGCGAGTGGGGCAAGCCGAGACCAGTATAGTTGAACTAAAAGCTCAAATATCACTAATGCGAGAAGGGGGCAATGACTTTCGGGATGAGCTACAAGAGTAAGGTGATGAAATGGCGGATTTTATGTCGTACATGGCAGAATTTAGCCGAAATCAGGGGCAGTATTACGTATAATTTACTACCAATATGCTCGAGATAGCTAAAAATATTCAGGTCAGTGTCTCTTCCGATCAAGCATTCCATAAGTTCTTACACGAATTTAATAATTGGTGGCCTAGAGAGTACACCTGGTCACGGGATAAGCTTATTGAGATTCGGATAGATGCGCGAGTAGGCGGACTGTGTACCGAAGTTGGCCCTTACGAGTTTCGTTGCGATTGGGGTAGGGTAACCGAGTTAGTTACCAATCAGAAAATTGGTTTAAAGTGGCAGATAAGCCCAAAGCGTGAACCAGTACCTGACCCTGAGCAAGCGAGTACTATAGAAATAAAGTTTGCTGAGAATCAGGGAGGAACGCTTATGGAACTTGTGCACCAAGATTTTGAGAGGCACGGGGCTGGGATAGAAGAATATCGGGATGCTATGGACAGTGAATACGGTTGGGATTATATCTTGAAATGCTATCAGACCTACTGCAAGCAAAGTTCCTGAAAGCTCCGGCATACGGTCGCTGAACAATTTACCTCTTCCACTTCCCCAAAAATTATGTAACTTAGAGGGATAACCTAAAACACTTTCCTTCATATGAGCGATAATTTCCTCCCCCCTGAAAATCTTCCTAAAAACGAATCTCGTCGGCAATTTATTAAAACCACTAGTTCGGCAGTGGTCGGTGGCAGCTTAGTCATTCCCATGATTAATACTATTCCCGCGTTTGCCAAAGGTAATGCCGATACGCTCAAAGTTGGCCTGATTGGTTGCGGAGGCCGAGGTACGGGAGCCGCTAACCAAGCAATGAAGGCCGACCCTAACGTGAAATTAGTAGCTATGGCTGATGCCTTTGAAGATCGATTGCAATCCAGCTTAGGAAATCTAAAGAAAGGACACGGCGATAAAGTGCAGGTTGATCCCGAACATCAGTTCGTTGGGTTTGATGCTTACCAAAAACTGATTGATAGTGACGTAGACGTAGTACTGCTAGCCACTCCTCCGGGTTTTCGTCCTCAACACTTAACAGCGGCAGTAGAGGCGAAGAAGCATGTTTTTGCGGAGAAGCCAATGGCGGTAGATGGACCTGGCATCCGTCAGGTAATGGCTGCGGCTAAAAAAGCTAAGGAAAACGATACCGCGATAATGTCAGGTTTTTGCTGGCGCTACCACGAACCTAAGCGGGCTATATTCGGTAAAATTCTGGACGGTGCGGTCGGTGATATTGGAACGATCTACAATACCTATAATACGGGAGTGCTGTGGTCTAAAGATCGGCAGCCCGAATGGACGGCGATGGAGTATCAGCTACGCAATTGGCTGTACTATAAATGGCTATCGGGTGACCATATTGCTGAGCAGGCGGTGCATAGTTTAGACATGATGGCGTGGGCACTGGGCGATAAACCACCGCTCAGTGCAGTAGGAACTGGTGGTCGACAAGTACGTACCGACGATAAATTCGGTCACGTGTACGACCACTTTGCAATTGTGTACGACTATGGCGACGGGCAGAAAGGCATCCATATGAGTCGGCAGCAGTTTAACTGTGCGAATAGCTACTCAGTGGAAGTCTCGGGCGACCAGGGGCACGCCTTAGTGGATTGTATCAAAGGGGTACACAAGATTAAAGGGAAGAATGACAAGTGGCGGTACCGAGGCGAAGAAAACGATATGTATCAAACCGAGCACGATGAGCTATTTGCCTCTATCCGCAACGGATCGCCGGTAAACGATGGTGATTTTATGGCGCAAAGTACCCTACTCGCCATTATGGGGCGCATGGCGGCTTACACTGGGCAAGTAGTCACTTACGATGAAGCCCTTAACTCTCAGGAAAAACTAGGGCCCGAAGAGTATAGCTGGGATTTAGAATATCCGGTAGCGGCTGTACCCATGCCCGGTATTCAAGATGGAGTAGGACGCTAAATGGTGAAGGGTTACAGGTTAAGAGGTTGAAAGTTTCTTAAGCAAATTAACTTTCAACCTTCTAACCTATAACTTTTAAACTTTTTCACCTTTAACCTCTCTACCCTTCACCTTCCCACCCTCTATCTTTTAGACCTATGCTTCGAAGAGACTTTATCAAAATTAGTGGTGCTACCTTAGCATCGGCTCCCCTAACTTCTGTGCCCTTACATTTTAATGCGGCACCCCAACTTAATATCAAAAAATCCCTGAAATACAGTATGGTCGATGCGCCTGGTTCGGTGCTTGATCACTTCCGAATGTTGAAGGAGGTTGGCTTCGACGGGGTAGAGATGGATTCACCTAGCGATATTAATATTGATGAGGTACTGGAAGCGAAAGAAGAAACCGGACTGGAAATACCAGGGGTAATTAACTCCGCTCACTGGAAGATGCCGCTCTCTGACCCGGATGCTAGCGTGCGGGCGAAATGTGTAGAGGCTTCCAAAACGGCTCTGCAAGATTGTAAGCGCTACGGTGGAACCACAATGCTACTCGTTCCCGGGGTAGTGAATGATAAAATTAGCTACGCCGATGCCTACCGCCGTTCGCAGGAAGAAATTCGGAAACTGCTGCCCGTAGCCGAAGAAACCGGAGTGAAAATCGCTATTGAAAACGTTTGGAACAATATGCTGATTAGTCCCCTGGAAGCAGCCCGATTTATCGATGAGTTCGAGAATTCAATGATCGGCTGGTACTTTGACGTAGGCAATATTGTTCGCTACGGCTGGCCCGAGCACTGGATTGAAGCATTGGGTGATCGTATCATGAAGCTAGATATTAAAGAGTACAGCCGGAAAAAGCAGCAGGACGAAGGCATCTGGAAAGGCTTTGACGTAGAATTAATGGAGGGTGACTGCAATTGGCCGAAAGTGAACAAAGCCCTAGATAAAATCGGCTACGAAGGCTGGGCATCCGCCGAAGTAAAAGGCGGCGACCGCGACCGCTTACAAACAATTTCTCAGAAAATGGATGCTATTTTTGGATTGGCTTAACATCTGGAGTTTTTTAAAGATATACTCGAGTAAACTTTAAAACTATTTAACTATGGATGCTGCAATCTTTAAGAGTTTTTTATCTTTTTCCTCTGTAGGATGGGAGACGTTAGCAATTTATATCTTTGGGGTAGGTGCAATGGAGGTAGTAATCTTAACTGCCCATTTTTCCCACTAAAAACACCGGACTAGCATTAGCGCACAGATTTTACATGATGTTCGGTTTTGCACAAAACGTTTCAGTAAAATTTACTGGGGAAGCATTGCTTTCACTATCTTAGAGCGTGTTTGAACTTTATTCTTTAGTTTTCTGATGGCTGTTTTCCGCCCATACTTCGCCTTTTTTTCGGACGATAGCTTAGGCTATCCTCCTCAAAAAGAGTCTCGTCTGTCCGAAAAACACCTCATAATAAATTCTAAAAATAAAATCCAAACACGCTCTTACTAGCAGAAAGTTTTAAAGCAGTGCTTTAATGTCTTTTCAATACTTAAGAAAGTACTCTCAATTCAGTTGGGAAGCGTCTGCTCAATAAACTGATCTACCTGCTGCTTCATCTTCACGAGCGAAGGCTGGTGGATGTACATCATGTGGCTCGATTCGTAGAATGACATACTGACGTTATTGGTCAGTTTCTCGTCTAAGAACATATGATTGAAGGTGTAGTCGGTGGCGAAGTAAGGCGTAGCCAGATCGTAGTATCCGTTGAAGACGTGTATTTTTAGAAACGGATTCTTAGACATGGCGCTACGTAGGGTTTCGGCTACATTTAGAAACTCATTTTCTACATTACTATAGCTCCAAGGCCGTACTCGCCCGGTCAGTATTTCGTAGGGGAGATCATTTTCGTAGTCTAGTTCAGCTTTCAGATAAGAATTGATCGCAGTGGTGTAAGGCCCGTAGATAGTGGCACTGTAGCTAGGGTCAAACTCGTAGAACTCTCCGGCATCGTCGTAATCCACTCCGGTCATCCGCCCGTCGAGCCGGCCAACCGTTATTCCTTCATCGCGCCGTAGCTCCTTCACGAAGCGGGAGATATGAATGCGGTAGTGGATACGTTCCAGGTATTCTTTGGATAGTCCGGTGTACTGGTGGAGCTTATTAATAATTTGGTTTTTCTGGTCTTCCGGTAGCTGATCGCCTAGCATGAGAGCCGAGGCGTAGTCGCCCATCGCAAACTCTTCTACCTCTCGCAAAAAAGGTTCGAGCGCATCCGGGCGATTGGGCAGTTGGTCATGGTACCAAGCAATAGCGGCGTAAGTTGGTAAAAACAGAATGTAGGGCAGATCATTACCTTTGGTGAAGCGAGCCGTTTGGAAATTCAGGATAGACGAAATTAACATCAATCCGTTAAGGTACATGCCGTGGCGGTCTTGCAGGTAGCCCGACAGTCCGGCAGCGCGGGTGGTACCGTAGCTCTCTCCCGCCAGAAATTTGGGCGAGCTCCACCGACTGTTGCGGGTAGTATACAACCGAATAAAATCGCCTACGCTGGAAATATCTTCCTCAAAACCAGTGAATTCGCTTTTCTCTACTCCTTCTGCCGGACGGCTAAAGCCAGTTTCTACCGGATCAATAAATACTAAGTCGGTTTTATCCAGCCAGGTATATTCATTGTCTACTAACTCGTAGGGTGGGGGTAATGACTCTCCCTTTTCACTCATCTTAATACGGCGTGGTCCCAGCCCACCCATATGCAGCCATACCGACGAAGAACCCGGCCCACCATTGAAGGTGTAGGTGATGGGGCGCTTTGATACATCCTCTACTCCGTTTTGGGTATAAGCAATAAAAAACATCTTAGCCCGGGCATCACCGTTTTCTTTTCGTAATACCAAATATCCGGTAGTCGTTGTATAGTTGATCGTCTGTCCGCCTACCCGAACGTTATGCTGGGTTACTGACAGTGGTGGGTCTTCCTTTAGGTTGGAGGAATCAGAAGATTGAGCGGTAGTTGCTGTTGATATAAGCAGGCAGACAATAAGAAGGTATAGGTTTTTGTTCATGGGGTTGATGTATTCTTGTATTCAAGTTAGTCTTACCATCATAGATGAGTACCATTTAGTATTTTTGAATGAATGTATATAGGAAAGCCTATCGATCTGGTATTAATTGATGCCTAAATCACTGGTGATAGAGTGGTGTTGCTCAATTTCATTTACTGGTATACCCATTTTATCGCTAATAATACCGACGATTATCCGCTCAACTTCGTATTTGCTAGAAATCTTCTCAAGATCTATCAACTCATTAAAGTTCAGTGAAATAATCCAGCCGATTAGTTTCTCAACCGAACTCTTCGTAAGAGCCTCAATTCTCGTAAAGATACGAATACCAAGCAACCTAACATCACGGTTCAGCTCACGGTCTATATCCATTCTCACCAGTTTAGGGAACTTGAGTTGAACCTGAGACTCAAGAAATTCCCACCCTACCTTGACACTGTTGTCATCAAGTAAATCAATAATCTTTGAAGCAGGGCGTACCTCAACTTCTTCTCCTCTCAATAGCATAAAGGCTTCTCTAATCCTGTAGAATACGATTTGGGTGAGGCATTTTTCACCGGGTACTAGTCTAACTTTACTAAATACAGCGTTCACAAAGTCGCCAACCGTTGCAATATTACCTGCTTCTTGATCAGAAATCTCTATTCCGAAAGCCTGTTCCACTTCAACCAACAACTCAACAGAATCTAATCCCATAGCTCTTGTCATCTACGTGTTACCTTCGCTCATCTGAAGCAACAAGTTGGCTGTTTTCAGTGCTGGTTAGAATCGTTGAACTGCCATAAGACATTAACAATTTGCCATTTTTCGTTTAGCTTCACAATGTGCATATAATCGACCCAGTCATCCGCAATAAGCTTGACAGAAGCTGTTTTGTCAAAAATATCAAGTATTACTACTTCCTTTTTAGGGTTTTCAGGAAACTGATCCCCAGCTTGGTTATACGTCTCGGCTAATAAGATCATAGCATCGGTAAAGGTCTCTCTCAAATATTCTTTCTGCGTTTCTTTATCAGTCCAAAAAGTTCTTTTAACCATTCTGGGGTGAGCAGCTCGCTCAAACTGTTCGGGTTTCACATTATGTTGCGATTCAATGTAGTCCAGTGCCGCTTGTCTGATAGCTAAAGAATCTTGTTGCGTTTGGGCATGGGCGTACTGGGTCAAGACAAGGGCAAGGGATACCAAAAGGAAAGCATACTGCTTCATGTTTGAAATATTAGGTTAGGTTCAACGCAATACAATGAGCTAAAATAAGAGAAGGTGTAAATTCTCATGCATTTGCTCACCGATATAGAACGACACCTAGCAGTATTGTTGTGCACAAAGAAGTATTCTTCTCCGATTGTAAATTGCACCCTGCACCCTGCACCCTGCTATTTCCCTCCAGCCTCAGTTTCTCCGTCACTATCAATACCCACAACTTCGTAATCTTCAAAGAAGGAAACATTCGCTTGCTCTACCGCTTGGCGGAACTGCATCCAGTCGGTAGCGAAGAACTGGTTAATGGTTTCTAGCGGCTCGCCCAAACTGGCTTTAGCCTGCTCTAGCACCGTCTTCTGGGTTTCGTTAGCCGAGTGATAGAATGACCAGAGGTAGGATGCTGCCGAACCCAGCTTGCCACTCACAATGTGGGGGTCACGTAGAATACCTTGTACCTCTTTCTGAGCAATCAGTTCTTTATGCCCCTTGATAGAATCTTTCAGGGCTTTACCCCGCTCTTTTAATTCCTCAGCAGTATCATCTTCCCGGTCACTAAGTTGGCCTATAATGAGTTCAATAGTGTTATTGGCTTCATCCAGTTGGTCAACGGCCTGGGTAGCCAGCGAAACGTACTGTACGTACTGCTCGGCAAGGGTATTACGTGCTGCAATCTCCGCTTCCGGTAGTTTGATACGCGGGTCGAGGTGGACATCCACCTCAGTAGAGTCTTGGTAGTCACCGTAGGTGAGGCGAACGGTGTAGGTGCCGGGCAGTACCGGAAAACCGGACGGCTCGGGGGCATCCTTCTGTTTAGGTTTAGCGGTATTGGGGCCACGTTGCCCTTTGCGTGATAAATCCCAGTTAAATCGGTTCAGGCCGGGTTTAGCTTCCGCTTTCAGGGTGCGGATCACTGCGCTTTGATTCAAAACTTCTACCAGTAGCGTATCAGTTTTAGCCTGGGTGCTGTCGCCTTCTTTCGGTAGAATTTCTTTGATAGAGAACGTCAGCATAGCTCCTGCCGGACGATTTTCACCATCGTAAATTGCATCGCCTTGGAAGCGGGTTCCGGCAGCTTGCTTATAGCCTGCCAAGAAAGCATCCGGGGCATCAAATACGTGCAGTGGTTCATCCGTAATAGAGGGTTCTTTCGCAAGTTCCCGTAGCGGACGAAGATCATCCAGCACAAAGGCAGCTCGTCCGAAGGTTCCGATGATTAGATCGTGCTCACGCGGATGAATTTTCAGGTCAACAGTAGAAACCGATGGATAGCTTTTGCCCCATTTATTCCAGTTTTCGCCCCCGTTTAGGCTAACGTATAGCCCGGTTTCAGTACCTAAAAACATCAGGTTAGGTTCTTCAATATCCTGTACAAACGATAGCGCAAAGCCATAGACCGAATCCTCCGGCTGCACCATATTCTTCCAACTTTTGCCATCGTTGGTAGAATGATACAGATAGGGATTCCAATCGTTGCGACGGTGGTTATCTAGTACCACAAATATTTCTTCGGGGTTGTGAGGCGACACGTGGACTTGAGGCACCCAGGTTCCTTCGGGCACGTCCTTCAGTCGGTCGGCTACGTTCTCCCAGTTCTGCCCGCCATCGCGAGTGACTTGAACGTTACCGTCGTCGGTGCCGACCCAAAGTACACCTTCTTGGTGCGGACTAGGGGTGATGGATACAATGGTGGTAAAGTTTTCGGCTTGGGTAGCATCGTAGGTAAGTCCACCACTTTCCAATTGCTTTTGCTTCTCGGGATCATCGGTCGTAAGGTCGGGAGAGATAATCTCCCAGGTTTCACCGCGGTCGGTGCTTTTATGTACGAATTGGCTGCCGTAGTAGATAGTTTGGTCATCGAACGGATCGTGGGCGATAGCCGCATTCCAGTTGAAGCGCAGAAATTTACCGTCGGGATGCTGGGGTTTGATGTAGGCGTTGCTACCTGTCTCTAAATCGACCCGCTGCAAATTACCACCCTGCCACATAGCGTAGAGGTAGCGACTGTCACTGGAGTCAGGCACCACATCGAAGCCATCGCCAAAGGCCACTTCTTCCCAGTAGGCGTTCCGAATACCTCCGGCTCGCCAGACGTAAGCCGGACCGCGCCACGAACCATTATCTTGCATTCCGCCCATCACGTGGTAGGGCTGCTCCATATCATAGTTGATGTGGTAGAATTGCGCCAACGGTAGGTTCTCCACAAACCGCCAGCTTTCGCCTCGGTCGCGGGAGATGGTCATACCACCGTCATTACCGTCCATCATCAGGCTGCCGTCTTCGGGATGAATCCACCAAGCGTGGTGGTCAACGTGTACTTTGTCAAAGCCCAGCAGCACTTCAAAATTCTTACCCCCATCTATACTGCGGTGGACGCTGGATTCCACAATATACACCCGGTTCTCGTTTTCGGGGTCAACCGCCACATCGGCGTAGTAGAAGGGGCGACCGCCAATATTGTCAGTAGCAGTCTGCTTCCAGCTAAACCCTCCGTCATTAGAACGGTAAAAGGCATTGTCTTTAGACTCTACGTAGGCGTACATCACCTGCGGATTATTGTGGGCGATACCCAGTCCAATCCGACCTAGCTCACCTTCGGGCAGTCCGCTATCGCTGCTGCGCTTCTGCCAGGTTTTTCCGCCATCAAACGTCACGTGCAAACCAGAACCCGCACCACCCGATTTGAAGAACCAGGGCCAGCGACGAAATTCCCACATGGCGGCAATCAGCTTATCGGGATTGCTAGGGTCGATAATCATATCGGCAATGCCCGTACGCTCGTTCACATAGAGTATCTTCTCAAAGGTCTGTCCGCCGTCGGTACTTTTGTACACGCCCCGGTCAGGAGTGTCTTGCCAGGCCGAACCCTGCGCCCCCACGTACACAATGTCTGGGTTTTCGGGGTGTACAATCACCCGATGGATGTTACGGGTGGCTTCTAGCCCTAGGTGCTGCCAGCTTTTTCCTCCATCAATCGTTTTGTACAAACCATTCCCTGCCGACTGGCTGTTACGGGGATTTCCTTCGCCCGTACCCACGTAAATGATGTTGGGGTTTTTCTGATAAATAGCAATATCGCCAATAGAGAGTACGGACTGGTCGTCAAAGATAGGTTCCCAGGCTACGCCACCACCCTCTGATTTCCACAGCCCACCCGAGGCGGTTCCGGCGTAAATAATATTGGGATTACTTTCTACCGCTTCAATAGCAGTAACGCGCCCGCTCATACCCGCCGGCCCAATACTACGGGGCTTCAGGGCCTGACTGATCTTATCCACATCTGGCTGCTGAGCGTGCGCCGAAATCAGCCAACTACTCGCCAGTAAGCAGGTTAGCGTGAGGATAGTGTATAAATTTCTCATAGGTTAGATAAATTTTCAAACGGTGAATATACGGATTACCAATGGACAATTGACAGTGGATAGTGGAAAATGCGTGTAACTTTAGTTAAATGGAAGACGGAAGAAAGGAGGGCGGAAAACGGAAAATGTTTAGAGGGCCGTTCTCCGTTTTTCCTTTTCCGTTCTCCGATCAACGAAAATCTACTACTTTAGCACCACAATCCCCCCGACCATGTGGACCTGTCCCCGCTGTGAGCGAAAGTTTAAAACTCAGAATCAATCGCACTCTTGTGAGAAGAAAGATATTGGCGAGCTTTTTCTGGACAAATCGGATGAACTGGTGCTGGCATTTGATGAGATTATGAGCCGAGTAATGGAGTGGCAGCCCAGTAGCGTAGGGGCAGCTAAGCACGCGGTGGTATTTACTAATAAAAAAGCTTGGTTGATTATCAAACCAATGACCAAGGAACTAGATGTGAAGTTTTACTACCCAGAGCGATTAGAAAGTGATATGCTCAAGAAAGTAGCCCCGTTTGGTAAAAAATTTGCCCACCACATCCGCATTAAAAGCGAGTTTGAGATAGACAGTGAAGTGATGCAGTTGCTACGATTGGGATACGATTATGCGATGGAGGAATGAATTGGTTGTTAAGTTAATACAGCAGGTTATAATCTAGCTATTACCAGACAGCTTTCCGATAGTACGCCCGAGATCAAAAAAAGCTGAACTCAATCAAAACTCAATTCTCGCGAGGCTTCTCGGCCGAACCCCTGCACTTCCAAATGATTGGGGTGAATGTGTATTACGGCAAAGGTATTCTTGTCGGGCGTGTCTACCATTCCTTTAAAGTTTAGGTAGTGAATGTCCTTTTTTCGTCCGTAGTTTCCGGCGTGGTTGTGGCCGTTGAAATACGCTACTACGTTACCACTTTGCTCTAAAGCAGTAATCACTTCTTCAGCATTCCATAGGTTGTGGGGGTCTTCAGGGTAGAGCGGATAGTGTCCCATCACGATTACTCTCTGGTTGGCTCTTCGGGCTTCTTTTAACTGTTGTTCCAACCAACGAATTTGCTGGTTGCTTATTCCTGCATTCCAGGGTTGCGCTTGCGGTCTATTTTCTTTTTGTAGCTGAGTAAGCAGGCTTTCCGCCCGCTGATGTGCTTCTGTACCGGGTGCGTGAGCGTAAGTACTAACTTCTGTACCATTGAGGACGATGAATCGCCACCCTTGGTGGATAAAACTGTAGTAGCCAGAAGCGTTTAGTCCTACTCGAGCCGGAACATCCGCTAGAAGTTTCGGGGCTACCGAATAGTCGTGGTTGCCCAGAGTGCGGTAGATGCGGGCACTGGCCTGTTGATATTCCTGAAGGATAATATCAAAACTAGCATAATCCCGTTCGATCAGGTCGCCTACATCTAATGTAAAGGCTAAGTCTTGCTGATTGAGCGTAGTGAGACACTCCGTCAGTTTATCGATTGACTTACGGTAAAAACGCACTTCAGTAGGGGGACAATCGCAGTACTGCACATCGGCAACAACTCCAAATGAGAATGAAGGTTCTGTCACAGGTTTGTTGATAATTGATGACGGATGAAGGTAGTGAATAATAATTGATGAATGCAGTGCAGTAGCAAGGTTTCTGCTGCTGATAAGAGGTTGCCACTCCTATTTCCCCCGATGGCAGTTGGGCAAGGTTGATTTCTGGTTCAGTTGAGAAGTACTACTGCTTTATGAGCGAGGTCTGATACGTCTCTCCACGTTGGGTGAAGATCACTACCGAATACATCCCGCTGGGTAAAGAAGCTACGGAAAGACGGAGGCTACTTGTCGGTAGCACTGTTCGGGTGTACAATTCCTGACCCTGACTATTGTATATTTTGATAGCCCGAACCTCGGCATAGTCTACCGTGACCCAGTTAACGGCCGGATTCGGGTAAATGCGGAACCCTTCGTCTACCGGAAGAGATAGCGTGGAAGTAACTTGATCAACTTTTAAATTGAATGTTAATGTAACGGAGTCTCCCGCTTGATCTTGGGCCTGTATTTGAATTGCTGTTTCGCCAAGCGACTGGGCTGTTATCCGCAGTGAGTCCGCACTAAGCTCCACCTGAGCCACGTTTGGATCGTCGGTCATTGCCTGAAACGTAAGTGTATCTCCGTCAGGATCGCTAAAAATAGTTGAAAGGCTAACTGCCCACTGCTGGAACTCTACCAAATGCTGATTATCGATTTCCTGCGTCACTAGTGGAGGTTGGTTGGGAGGTAGCACCGAAATAATTAGTGTGACGCTAGAATATTCACCTACCGGATCGTAGGCATACAGCACTACTTTCTGTTCGCCCAAAGCATTAGCCTGCCCAATCAGTAGCTTATCTTCAATTCGGAGATCGACCACAGTACTTTTTAGTATATTCAAGTCGTCGGCAGAGAACGAAGGACGAGTAAAACTATACGTCATAGAATCCTGATCAGGATCAAAAAACAGTGAATCCAATTGTAGTCTAGCCGATTCACCTTCTAACCGTATTGCTACCAGCAGCGTGTCCTGAATGGGTTGAGGCGATCGGTTTTCCGGTAGAATGGTTAGCACCAAAGTAGCCTGCGCCTTATTGTCTGCCTCATCAGTAACATTAATAATTCCTTTAGATATTCCCTCTTGCTGAGACTTTATTAATAATATGCTATCCGTCACACTCGCTGAGGCGCGAGCACTGCCTTCCCACTGAAAATTAAAGCGCAGCGAGTCACCTTCCGGGTCGGTCACAAAGTTAGCTAGATTAAAGCGAGATTCTGCCCGATTAATGACTACCGAAAGGTTAATTATTGAATCAGACCAAACGGGCGGCTGGTTTGGTTCAATAACGGTCATCGTGACAGGAAGCACCTCCGACTCATCAGCTCCATACAGCAAGCGAATATCGGTACGGTACTGGCCTAACTCCTGGCCTGCTGTCTGTAGTTTAATATTAATACTACCCGCTTCCCGAGGTGGCAACGTTCCTACGGGGGCTGACAGAACTAACCAATCAGGTAATACTTCATTGACTGACCAGCGTAGCGTATCGGTGAAACTGGTATTTTGCAGACGAATTGTTTGGGTGAGGCTATCCCCTTGAACTATCTCTGTCACTATCTCCGCCGGAGTAAGCAGCAACGGTGGAGGTTCTACTCCTACTCCTTCCAATAATACTATCGTGCTAGGTTGTTGCGGATCATTACTACTTACTGTGAGCTTTCCTTCCTGTTGATCTAAATTTTCAGGCGAGAATGTTACTTGTATTGTGTATCTTCCACGGGGGGGGATTACTACCTTCTCCTTTTCTACTGCGAATAAATCGTTATCTGATATTATGTTATCTACTATGAGTGTATCGGTTCCTGTATTGCGGGCGATCAGCTTTCTATCTCTTGAAAACGTACGGTAAACCTCGCCGAACAGTAAGCGACTACTAGACAAGTGCAGTTCAGGAGTTCCTGTAACGGTTAACTGTACCGGAATATTTACCGTTGGGTTGTCTGGATCATTACTGTCTATTCTCAGTTCAGCCTTTAAGTTACTGGCGTACAGTGAGCGGGCATTCCAGGAAATTCTTATTTCCTGAACTGATCCAGCCGCTACAGTTCCCGAATCGGTGGTCAACTGCAACCACTTGCCTAAAACTGCGGCACTATCCAGCGATAGCTGAAATGTAAGCGGACTCTTTCCTAGCGTATTGTCAATAACCAGCGTATCTACCCGTAATTGCCCGGCTTCTACTGTAGCAGTTAATGCTTCAGGCTGTACTTTGATGCGAGGCGGCTCGTCGGTAGTTGCTCGGATTGCTTTCGACCAGAGCGAAGCGTTTCCTAGTAGGTCAACCGCGCGAAGAGAAAAGTAGTACGGTGTAGTGTGCTGCAACTTAGCAATGGTAACGGTATCCGCTGTTCCGGCTACACGAGGTAGTTCGGTTAACTGGCGGTAAGCACTTCCTATCTCATTAGGCTTGATTGGTTTTTTCGATAGGTAAACCTCATAATAAGCCGCTGTCCCTTGCTGTCCATCAGTTCCGGGAGCCGTAAAATTCAGCTTGACTGAATTAAAAGTAATTGCACCTGCTGATAGGTTGGTGATGGTTGCCGGAGGCTGTTCGGTATCGACTGATAAGGCCCGATACGCATTTATGCGCCCCACACCCAGTTTAGCTTGATACGACGGATTGATGGAATCAACATTATCAGCTGAGACGAGTAGTATTTGGCTAAGGTGCTTGCGGGTGAATCCCTGGCGTTGAAACCGCGAGATGGCTAAGGCGGCTACCCCCGTCACGTGTGGAGCGGCCATAGATGTACCCGATAAATAACCGTAACTGTTTCCTGGAAATGTGCTTAGCACTTCCGAACCGGGAGCTGCAATATCTACCCAATCGCCGTAGTTAGAAAAATCAGATTTTTTATCGTTATGGTCAAGGGACGCTACCGCCATAACGGTTGCCAACGAAGCAGGATATGCTGATTCTGCCTTATTAGTCTTATTGTTACCGGCAGCAAACACCACCAGGCCTCCGGCCATTGGGCCTACTTGAATATTCTGATCAAATTTCTCATCTGTGTTATCGTAACCCGCTCGCTCGTTAAAGTAGCGGATGGCAGATTCTAGCACCTCGCTTTTGCCCCCACCTCCCCAACTGTTTTGGGCGATTACGGCTCCGTTGTCGGCAGCATAGACAAAAGCCGCGGGAAAGCCCCCTTGCTTCGACCGACCGAAGACTACACAACTCATCAGTTGTACGCCTGCGTTCTCGCCATCGCCTCCGGCTACTCCGGCTACTCCAATCCCATTATTGGTTACCGCCCCGACAGTACCCGCCACATGAGTACCGTGCTTGTCTGAATAAACCCTTCCTCTACTGGCACTGAAGTCGTAGCCGTATACATCATCTACGTAGCCGTTGCCATCGTCATCTACTCCAAATTCACCCGTTTTTTCTAACGGGTTTACCCACAAAGCTGGTTGCAAATCTTCGTGGTCGGTATCAATACCGCCGTCTATCACTGCCACAATTACCCGGCTATCGCCACTATTGAAAAAACGGCCCGCAGCTAGGCGTATATCGGATCCAGCACTTCCTCCACTTTGTCCGGTATTGTTAAAGTGCCATTGGTCTTCATACCGGGGGTCATTCGTCAAAACTAACGTATCAGAATCGTCAGTAGTAAAAAGCGTTTGTACCGGAATGGCTTCGGCAGTACTTACCCAGGTGTTCTTACAGAATAATGCGGCTAGTTCATTTTCTGGAGTAGATAAAGTGTCGGCGAACTCTACTTCGTACCACTGGTGTAACCCGTATTTCTGATGAGCTTTTTCAAACTTATGGGTGCGAGGAAAAACGCGACGGATGCCAGTCACACTGCAATTTTTACTGAGTTTATCTAGGGAGGGCTTTCCAGTAGTGATTGTCTCTGGTGCGCCGCAGTGTTCGGGAACGGCCTCTTTGAGCTTTACCCAGATCTTATGTTTGGCTACTTCATTTGTCTGAGCTAATACTACGGGTGCTGCCCACACCATAAAAATGGTGAGCAGAACAACACAATAAGCCTGATTTAAATAAAAACGTACTGATAAATGCATAAAAATCAGTGATATAGTACATGCCAAACAAGCCTATTCTCTCTTTAAATAATTGATGAAAGAGCAATTAAAAAGCTATATTTTTCTTACTAAAATTCTAAAATATGGAAAAAGTTACATTTAACCTAGAAATAAATTATAAAGGCTGCTGAGAAAAGAAGCTGCAGAATTGACAAAAGAAGAGAAAAAGCACATCTCGGTAGGATTTGGATTTTTCGGACTTTGTAGGCAAATTATGAGTTCCCGTTTACCATTTAATTCTTGACGTTATGCGGATTTTAGTCCTGATTTTTTTTCTATTCGGCACCGCTGCTTTTAGCCAGTCAAAAAAGGCGACCCGCCAGTTTGAGGAGATTCTTTCGTTGCGTAGTGCCTTCAATCCGCAAATTTCTCCCGACGGGAGTATGATTGCCTACCAAGTTCGGAGCACCGACTGGAAAGAAAATCGTTACGATGAGGAGATCTGGCTCTACAAAGAAGGATATAGTCCGTTTCAACTCACGTACACTGAGAAAGGGAGCAGCATCCAGCCGCAGTGGTCGTACGATAGCCAATGGATTGCTTTCTTGGCGGATCGGGACGGAGAAAACCAAGTATACATGATTCGGGCTGCGGGGGGAGAGGCCCAGCAAGTGACTTCGGTGGAGGGTGGTATTCAGCAGTTTTTGTGGTCACCTACGGAGCTACGGATTGCGTTCACCCAGGCCGATAAAGACCAAGAGCAGGAGAAAGAACGAAAAGAACGCTTCGGAGAATTTGCGGTAGAAGACGAAGAATACGATCAGTACCACTTGTGGACGTTGGCGGTGCAGCCCGACATGTGGCCCCGTCCCGAAGAAATGCCTTGTACCAGTGATTCTACCGATAATCAAGATTGCATTCAACATCCTAAGCCTGAACAGCTTACCAAAGGGAAATACTTTTCGGTAAGCCAGTTTTCTTGGTCGCCCGATGGTCAGCAAATAGCTTTTCAGCGGCAAGAGACATCACAATTGCTCTCATTTTTCTCCGCCGACATTGCGGTTATTCACCTAAAGGATCAGCAGGTTCGTACACTGGTAAACACGCCTGGCTACGATGGAAACCCGGTTTGGTCGCCCGATGGAGCGTGGATTGCCTATCAGTCGAGCGGTGAGGATACACTATCCAACTTCTATAAAAACGGTAAAATTCTCAAGATTTCGGCCAATGGCAAAGGGCAACCTCAACCCATTGCTACTGATATTGACGAGGAGGTTTTCAACCTGCACTGGAACCCGAACGGCATGTACGCTCTGGCTCGGCAGCGCACACAGCAGTACGTATACAAAATTGATCCTGAAACCGGAAAGTCTAGAACAGTATTAGAGAATCCCGATAATGTATACGCTCTCAGCTTTTCACACAACGGTGAAGACTTAGCCCTGCAAGGAAGATCAGCGACGCAGCTTACTGAGATATACACCACCAACACACAACAGTGGGAACCGATAGCCGTCTCCAACATGACTCAGCAAATTCAGAGTATGAAATTGGGCAGCAGTGAAGTAATTCAGTGGGATAGTCGTGATGGAACAACCATTGAAGGCGTACTCCACAAACCTGCTAATTATGATCCTGCTAAACAATATCCTTTACTGGTGGTCATTCACGGTGGCCCAACGGGAGTGGACACCCCAACTCCCGTTTTATCTTCGGTATATCCTGTTCACCAGTGGCTAGCAAAAGGGGCATTGGTACTACGACCCAACTACCGAGGGTCTGCCGGATACGGGGAGGCATTTCGTTCGTTGAATGTTCGTAATCTGGGGGTGGGCGATATGTGGGATGTAATGTCAGGAGTGGATTATTTGGCTGAACAAAATATGATCGACACTACCCGGATGGGGGCTATGGGTTGGAGCCAGGGTGGCTACATTTCCGCTTTTTTAACGACCAATACCAACCGCTTTAAAGCAATTAGTGTAGGGGCGGGTATCTCTGACTGGACAACCTACTACGTTAGCACCGATATTCACCCGTTCACTCGGCAATATCTACAAGCCACTCCCTGGGATGACCCGGAGGTTTACGCTAAAACCTCGCCCATGACCAATATTCGCCAAGCCCGTACTCCTACCTTAATTCAACACGGTGAAAATGACCGGCGGGTGCCTATTTCCAATGCGTATAAACTGTACCAAGGGCTGAACGATGTAGAAGTAGCCACTAAGCTTATTGTATACAAAGGTTTCGGACATGGTATTGATAAACCCAAGGAGCGATTGGCGGCGGTGTGGCATAACTGGGAGTGGTTTAACCAGTACCTATGGGAAGAGTCGGATGAAGATATTGTAGAGGCTACGGTAGAGAAACCGGAGAAAAATATGAATAAACCCGAACGTTGATTGACCTCTGTTTATACCGTTCAAATTCGCAGTAGCATTTCCTTTCATCCTTACCGCTTTTCTACTATATTGACTAGGGCGTGTTGACATTCATGCTAACGAGGGATTTCGGAGGTAGTTTTCGTCCGATTTAGGCCATCGTGGCGCGACACTTGAGAAGGCCAATGTCGCGCCACGATGGCCTAAGCATTGGCCGCCGAAAGTCGCCGGGGTCCGGTAACGAAAAGCAGGCGAAAAATAACCCGAAATTGCTGTTTAAGTTTGGATGTCAACACGCCCTAGAGACCCAATTGGCAACAGTTATGCTTATTTTCAGAGCCTATCCGTACTCGACCGTCATTACCCATTTTTCACATAAATTTTATGCTTATGGATCAGATGATTGCAGAATCTCAGCCAATGTCGATGGAACGCAACATTGATGAAATGTACCACAACAGCCTAGACTGGCAGTCGGAGGTATCATTATGGAAACAGGAACTAAAGTTCTTTCAAAAGATGCTCGATACCTATACTAGGAAATGCCTTTCGGTGCAGCAAAAACAGCGGCTGAGCCACCTTCAAAACTTACTTATCTACTATAACGGTGAACTACTTGACCAATTCAAACAACAAACCCGCCGTCATGTAAAATACCTCTCCCACCAAATGGAAGAGGAAAGCTCCCTAAACCTTAATGAGTATCAGCAAAAATTTGGTGGATTGAGCAACCACCTAGCAGCATTTGCTACTGAGTACCGCCGCTATAAGAAAGACTTCTTTACCTTGATGAGCGAACTTATTGACCAGTCGAGCGAGAAAGAAGCGTTGGCTGAACCCATTGGCACCGATTAAGTATTTTCTAGTACCAGAATAACCCGTACGTAAAGTGGACTTCTATCAAGTCCACTTTTTTTTTGCCTATTCAACGGCTATGTCGTCTGGCTTACACCTCACGTGCGAGCGTAGTGTCTACTTTGCACCAAGTAAAACATATGTTTAACCTAACCTATCACAACGCTATGGTATTATTTCGAACGTTAAAACTCGCCCTGGTTGCAGTATTGCTCAGTAGCACCTTCGGCTGTCGGGAAATTCTCCATGAGATTCTGGACGATATCCACAACGATGAAGAAGAACCTACCACTTTTGTAGTAACAATTGAGAACGTCTCCGAACCCGGGTTAATTGACACGGATCGGGCTAACGGCATTGTGCCACTATCGCCGGGAGTATTTGCGCTCTACAAAACTATTACCGGGGAAAAAGCGGTTTTTGCTCCGCATATGCCCGCTGACGAAGGTACAGAACTAATTGCCGAAGACGGAATGGCAATGGTAAAAGCTGACCAATTGGCTGGAGAAGAAAGTATCGGGATGAGCGGTATCATCAGTCCGGATGGCCCCATTCTTCCTGGTGAACCCTACTCATTCGAGGTAACCGCTTTGCCGGGCTACTATCTACAAATTGAAACCATGTTCGTACAGTCTAATGATTGGTTCTACGGATTTAATAATGGCGGACTACCGCTGTTTGACGGTGATAAGGCTATCTATGGTGACGTTACTAAGTACATATCGCTCTATGATGCCGGAACCGAAGAGGACACCGCTCCCGGCACGGGTCCTAACCAAGTGCTAGCCCAAGAGCCCGGCACTAGCAATATTGGTCCACACGACTCAGTAGATGTAATTAAGCCAGTTGCCGAGCGCGATTTTGATTTCCACGTTCCTGAAAACGCTTCGGTCATTAAGATCACCGTTAAGCCTAAATAGCTCTGTTGATTTTTTCCTCTTGCCCCTTGAGATGTTTTTCACAAGAGAAATTCCACGGGGCTTTTTTTTAGCTGACAGACAACCACACCTCTCCTCACTTCTTACCGATCAAATCGAGGAGTAAAATATTGCTTAACAAGCGGTCTACGCCTTAGTATATCAAGTCTCTCTGTAGATGTGCTATCTTCTTTTGAAGGAGAAACCTTGTCCAATAGGGGTACATCATAATTATGCGAAAGATTCCGAAAGGCTTTGATCAGCCCTCCGGTCGGCCCTGAAGAGAATAGTGTAATTCCTCGGGGTTCCTGAATATGCCAACGGTAGTTATCTTCGCTATTCATGGTAGGGACATAACCCGAAAGAAACAACTGATGGGAGTAGGCAAAATTAGTGCGGGCATGTATTTCTTCGGTAGTAATTGTAGGGCGAGTGCGTAATAACTGTCGCTTAAACCGTTCTTCGGAAGGTAGTCCAAGTACGGTTACCTCTTTTAGCAAAAAGTCATTTGTCTGGAGAAATACCCGTATTGTATCCGAGGAAGAATCAGCTAACACAGTATGTGTCTGATAGTTGATATGGGAAAACCGAAGGGTATCCGTAGGAAAAGTATGAATAAGAAAATAGCCATTTTGGTCAGAGAACGTTCCCTCTCGAGCGCCTATCACGTGAACAGAAGATACTGGTTCCAGCGTTAGCTGATCCTTAACAATGCCACAAACTACGCGCTCTTGCGACTGGGCAGTTAGCGCACTCATTACAAAGCAACTACTTATCAGAAGTTTACGGATCATACTATTGGCCATTTTGTCTGCTCATTGATCTATTCGTACCGAAGAGAATCAGTTGGGTTAGTCGCTGCTGCTTTTAGTGTGTGATAACTTAATGTGATGAGTGCCAGCAAGGCAACACCACCAATCGCCCACAAAAAGACCGGTGCTCCAATAGTCGTTCGGTAGGCAAAATCTTGCAACCAGTATCGCATGGCTAACCAAGCAACCGGAGTGGCTACGACTGCGGCAATCAGCAGAAGTACGGCAAACTCGCGGGACAGCAAGTACATAATGGCTCTTCGGTTGGCCCCTAGCACTTTACGAATACCAATTTCTTTCGTCTTTTGCTGCACGGTGAAGGCAGTGAGTCCAAGCAGACCGAGGCAGGCCACAAAGATACTAAGACCCGAAAAGTAGTTGAACAGAGTGAGCAAACGTTGCTCGGTACGGTACCGACTGTCAAGGGCTTGATCTAAAAACTCAAACTCCAGGGGAGCATTCGGAAAAAAGTTAGGCCAGATTGCTTTTATGGCTTCCAGGTCGCTCGGGGCAATATTGACTAGCAGATTAATTCCTACGCTGGTATCGTGGAATAAGATGAGTGGCTCGATATGTTCGTGCAGTGGAGCAAAATGAAAATCTTTGACAACTCCGATTACCTCCTTTTTATCGGTTTCTGAGAAGACTACTTCCTGCCCTACCGGATCATCCCAACTGGCCTGTTTGACAAAGGCTTCATTCACGATAACTTGTTGAGGTTGAATAGGAGTGAAGTTTTGTCCCGCTACGAGGGGAAGTTGTAAGACCTGGAGGTAGTCTTCGTCAACGTTGATTCCGTTGGCGGCCATCGTTTTGGTCTGCCCTTGGGCAGTTACAGAAACACTGCTCCACGACCAAAGGCCATCCGGGCGGCTTCCGATAGCCACTCCTTCTATACGACTATCTTGCTGTAACTGCTGTTTAAAAGCAAAAGCTTTTTGCGAGCCATCCGTATCATACGGAATAGTGACGGCCGCAATTTCTTGCTGTTGAAATCCCAGATCTTTGTGCCGCATGTAGAACACTTGTTCTCGAACGATAAGAGCACCCGCCACCAGACTAATTGCTACCGTAAACTGAAAAGCAATGAACACTTTTCGTAATCTTCCCCGGGAGCGATGAAGAAAACTGGGGCCTTTTAGTGCTACTACGGCCCGAGAAGAAGCCAGCACCAAGGCTGGATAGCTCCCGGCGAGAATACTAATTAGCAAGACTAAACTAAGCAGTATCCCTACTGTATCGCTCTGCAAAAATGTCTGCCAGACGATAGGCGTTCCTAGTAGATTAGCAAAAATTTGCCCCGCCAGCAGCACAATAGCTAATGCCAATATCAGTGCCAATAAGGTGATAATAAAGCACTCACTAATGTACTGCCACCCCAGTTGCCATTGGCTGGCCCCCATCGCCTTGGCAACGCCTACTTCTACATTACGACGGGTGACTTGAGCGATAAACAGATTTACGTAGTTAACCCCCGCTACGATCAGTATGATTAAAGCAATGAATGAGAAGATGTATACGTAGCTTTTATTACCTTTTTCTTCGGTATCGCCTAATAAGTTGGTAGTATAATGAAGTTCGGTTAAGGGATACAGATGATGGCGCACTGTTATGGTAGAGGTGCCCCAATCTTGCGCTACGCGAGGCGCAACGATTTTCTGGTCGAAGGCTTCCAACTTTTGGGCAAACGCCTCTGGCTTTATATCAGGTTTCAATAACAGATAGGTAAAGCTACCCACCTCTAGCCATTCATCGGGATTATATTCCCATGAGAGCAATGCATCAAAGCGCAGGTCGGAGTTTTTGGGTACATCTTCTATGATTCCCGTCAACTCGTACGTTTGCCTGTCAATAACCAAATGACTACCGATGAGCGAGGTGGGGGGAGCGTTTCCTAAATATTTTTTCGCCATCGACTGACTCAAAACAACCGAATTTGGACGCTGCAAAGCCTTGTTCGGATCGCCGGCTAACATCGGGTGGGTGAACACCTGAAATATTTCCGGGTCGGCCAAGAAAAAGTAATCTTCGCTGGCTACCGTGCCATCTTTTTGCTGGATAATCGCAGTAGTAGGTACTAAACGAACGGCTGCTTCTACCTCATCATAATTCGCTTGCAAAGTCGGAGCAAGACCGTAAACCGCCGGAGCAACCTTTTCTTCTGAGCCATCAGAGTAAATGTTGGTACTAACCCGATAGATTCGTTGAGCGTGGACGTGCGACGTATCGTACCCTAGTTCGAAGCGAACGTAGTGCATGATGGCTAAGCAAGTGGCTATTCCTAGCGCAAGTCCTAACACGTTAATTAGTAAAAAAGCTTTATGCTTGAGTAAGTAGCGAGCCGACAGCCGGGTGTATGTCCAGAAAAGCTCTCCGCGGGAAGCAGGTGGGTGATGTACTCGCAAGTGCGTTTGGGAGGCCGGACGTAAAAAAGCTAAAGTTTCCCAAACGTATCGCCATCGAGCGTACGTAATGCCACGATGGTTTACACGATCAATAAATGATTCGTACAGGTCGCCTTGTATTTCTTCGACCAGCTCGGGGTTACCGTAGCGACGAAGCAGACGTAATGGCCACTGAGGTGGTTGAGGTGAAGGATGACTCATAGTATTTTTATTAGTTACTTTCCCAAACAATGGTAGGTACCAAGTTCCACATGCGCTGGCGTACCTGCCGGGCTTCGTGCAACGCCGATTTTCCAGCAGTTGTCATAGCAAAAAAGCGTCGTCGTTTGCCACCCCTTTGCGTAGTGGCTCCGGCCAATTGTGAGGCCAGAAACCCTTTCTTTTCCAATCGGTGCAGTGATGAATGTACAGCACTCAGGCTCACTTGCCGTCCGGTTTGGACTCCGATGGTTTGGCTAATAGCGTAACCATAGGCTTCGGGATGCAGCATGGCCACTGATAACAGCACAAGTTCCTCAAATTCACCGAGATATGATCCTTTCATAATATTTACAATTACGTATTACGTAAATGTAGAAAAAATAATTTTACTTTTATTACAATCCTGAAATAAAAATTGGATATAAGAAATTGGGAAGGTATTATTTGAAACAGGCGAAGCCAACTGAAATGGTGCTATACCTTCAAGCTTCTCATTCAACAAATGCTTTCATTTTCGTAGTAGCGTGCTACTGAATTGTTGCTTATCTTTGAGGAATAACCCAAGTTGAAACTCACACCTTAACCCATGTATCGCATACATCTTCTCCTCCTATCTCTGCCATTTTTAGCAGTTAGTCAAGATTACGAAAACCCGCTTTGGATGCGCTATCCGGCACTTTCTCCCGATGGGCAAACTATTGTACTGAGCTATCAAGGCGATTTATACTCCGTGCCCAGCTCCGGGGGAGAGGCGGTTCCGCTCACCCTACACGAAGCGCACGACTATCATCCGGTTTGGTCGCCCGATGGGCAGCAGGTTGCTTTTGCTTCCGATCGTTTTGGTAACTTTGATGTTTATCTGATGCCGGCTCGGGGCGGCAGAGCGGAGCGACTTACTTACCATTCGGCTCACGATCACCCTTCAGGTTTCGGGTCTGATAGCCAAAGTGTACTCTTCACTTCTTCTCGTACTCCTAGTGCCGAAAGTGCGTTGTTTCCCTACGGACGGTTCAACCAACTGTACCAGATTCCCACTACCGGCGGGCAACCTACGCAAAAACTTTCGTTGCCAATGAATCACGCTCACCCGTCTTCTTCAGGTGACAGAATATTATATCAGGATTTGAAGGGTTACGAAGATATTTGGCGTAAACACCACACCTCCTCCATTGCCCGCGACATCTGGTTGTACGATGCTAACTCCGGTGAGCATACGCAGCTTACTACGTTTACCGGAGAAGATCGTAATGCCTGGTGGAGTGCTGACGAACAATCGGCGTATTATCTGAGCGAAGAAAGTGGCAGCTTCAATGTTTGGAAGATGAATGTGGATAATCCGGCACAGAAAACGCAGCTAACTAATTTTGATCTGCATCCGGTACGTTTTCTGTCGGTTGCCGATGACGGCACGCTTTGCTTTGGCTACCACGGAGAAATTTATACCATGAATGAGGGCGAGCAGCCTCAAAAAGTGAGTATCAACATTCGTACCGATGATAAGTACAATGCCCGCCGACTAGAAACTTTTACCAGCAAAGCCACCGAAATGGCTCTTTCACCCAACGGCGAAGAGATTGCCTTGGTGGTGCGCGGTGAGATATTTGTGACGGATGTAGAAAGTGGACTGACCAAACGAGTGACCAACACTCCTGAGCAGGAGCGATCTATCAGCTTTAGCCCCGACGGACAAAAAATTCTCTACGCCAGCGAGCGCGACAGTAGCTGGAACCTCTACGAAACCCGTATTGCCCGTGATGAAGAACCGTATTTCTACGCGGCTACGGTGCTGGAAGAAACCCCTATTCTAGAAACTAAGGCCGAAACATTTCAACCAGCTTACTCACCCGACGGTAAAGAGGTCGCTTTTCTGGAAGAGCGCACTACGCTGAAAGTAATCAACCTAGAAAGCAAAGGTGTGCGGACCATTCTGCCCGGTGATAAAAATTATTCCTACTCTGATGGCGATCAGTGGTACCAATGGTCGCCGGATGGTAAGTGGTTTTTGGCGCAGTTTTTAGACCGGGGACGCTGGATTCCTGAAGTAGGATTAATAGCTGCTTCGGGCGAAAGCGAAATAACGAACCTTACCAATAGCGGTTATGCCGATGTATTACCCAAGTGGCAAATGGACGGAGAAGTAGCTGTCTGGTTTACTGATCGGAGCGGTATGCGTAGTCACGGTAGCTGGGGCTCGCAGGATGATGTGTACGCTATGTTTTTTGACCCGGCAGCTTGGGAAAAGTTTAATCTGAGTAAAGAAGAATATGCACTACTAAAAGAGAAGGAAAAAGAAAAAAAAGAGGATTCTGAAGAAAAAGATGAGAAGGACAAAAAAGAGAAGGAGGTAACTGATCCGATTAATATCAAATTAGAAGATATTGAAGACCGTACCGCCCGACTGACGATTCATTCCTCCAGTTTAGCCGACGCATTACTTTCGCCTGACGGAGAAAAGCTGTACTACATGAGCAGCTTTGAAAAAGGCCACGACGTATGGGTGACTGATCTCCGAGAACGTTCTACCGAAATTCTGGTAAAGCTCAACCAGCGCGGGGGGCAGCTAGCGATGGATAAAGAAGGGAAGAACCTGTTCGTGCTGAACGGGGGCAAAATCACTAAAGTAGATATTGAGAAGAAGAACAAAAAGCCAGTAACCTTTAAGGCTGATATGCAGCTAAAACCGCTAGCCGAGCGGGAGTATCTTTACGAGCATATGTGGCGACAGGTACTAAAGAAATTCTACGTGAAAGACCTGCACAATGTCGGTTGGGATAGTCTGAAAGTAGCCTACGCTCAGTTTCTACCCCACATCAACAACAACTACGATTTTGCAGAGATGATGAGTGAGTTGCTCGGTGAACTCAATGCTTCCCACACCGGTTGCCGTTATTATCCCGACACCGAAGGAGCCGACGAAACCGCTTCTCTAGCTGTTTTCTACGATGAAGCCTACGAAGGCGATGGGCTAAAAATTCAGGAGATTATGGACAAAAGCCCGCTAGCTGATCCTGAGTATAACATTCAGGCCGGACATGTTATTGAAAAAATTGACGGTGAAACTATTTCGGCTGGCATGAACATAGCTCCGCTGCTCAATCACAAAAAAGATCAGTTTACCTTGCTTTCTATGTACAATCCTGATGAGAACCAACGCTGGGATGTGCGAGTAAAACCCGTGAGTACGGGACGAGAGAGCGAACTGCTGTACGAACGTTGGGTAAAACAACGTCGGACGGAAACCGAACAGCTATCTGACGGCAAGATTGGCTACGTACACGTGCGGGGCATGAACGATGCTAGTTTCCGAGAGGTATTTAGTGAGCTACTGGGCCGGTATTCCGATAAAGAATCTGTAGTGATTGATACCCGCTTTAACGGTGGCGGGTGGTTGCACGATGATTTGGTGACGTTTCTGAACGGACGAGAGTACATGACCTTCTTACCCCGAGGTCAAAAGATAGGAGCTGAACCGCAGTTTAAGTGGACACGGCCCTCTTCGGTAATTATGGGCGAAGGTAACTACTCCGATGCCCACATGTTTCCCTTCGCCTACAAAGCCCTCGGTATTGGCGAAACCGTTGGAATGCCGGTGCCTGGCACTGGAACTGCGGTATGGTGGGAACGACAAATTGATCCCAGTCTGGTATTTGGCATTCCCCAAGTAGGGATGGTAGATACGGACGGCAACTTCCTGGAAAATCAGCAACTGGAACCCGACCATTTGGTTAAGAATGATCCGAAGCCAGTATTGGAAGGCGAAGACCAGCAACTGAAAAAAGCCGTAGAAATTCTCTATCAACCTACTGACATTCCGATGGGGAAGTAGCAATCAAAAGAGGCAATGATTCTAATATTCCTTTTGTCTTACACCGTTTGAGTCTAGAACAGTAAGGGTTTGGGCAAAATTTAGTTCAGTATTATTAACGATATTCTCTACGATATGAGCAGTTTCGGTAGGAGTAGTAGGTTGTTTCCGAATGTAAATTACGCCCACAGCAGGGTGATAGCCGTGCTTAAATATTAATTCTCCGTAGTCACTATCGTGGGTAACAATAGTTCGGTTCTCCTCAATGGCAATATCCATTACTTCTTCATCGGAAATGCCAAGGTGGTCTATTCCAATTGACTTGATATCAAATCCTTGTGATCGAAGATAGATTACACTGGCTAGCGGGATATTTTCGTTGGCTAAAAGTTCCAAGAAAGATATTATTGAATATTAGTGTACAGCACCCCGTCTTTCATACAGTCTTGGACGTATGAAAATACAGCCCGTAATGACTCTTTAGAGAGACGAGGATAGTTTTCCAGAATCTGCTGTTCGTCCCATCCTTCAGCTAATAGACCAACAATATGCTCTACCAAAAGTCGAGTGCCTTTAACGGTAGGGTTCTCTAATAAAACCTTATTATCTGATACAATATGGTCTTTCCAATTCATATTTTAATAAACGAATAACTATTGTGTAAAATACAAATATCTATTGTCATAGTGATCGTGCATAAATTCATCTTGATACTACGGAGTGTCTCTGAATTTCGGTGGAGTTGTAGTATGTAAAGAATTTTAAAACAAAATTAGAGCATTATAATGAACAAGGTAATGAGAAGGTTACATTATTCATTGCCAACTTCGCCTGATACTCAGTTCACTACAGATTACTACGCAAATAGCTCATGCTCTGGTTGATGCTGGCCACAGGGTTAGGCGATTGGTCTTGTTCTACAAAACATTGTTCTACACCAATCTCCTTGGCCAGTTGCATAATCTTGGTAATCTCTACCACCCCATCGCCCAATTCCTGAAAAGTATCGTGGGGCACTTGGTTATGGTCAAACATGGTGGGGGTATTTGGCTTTTTGTCTTTCAGATGAAGCAATTTAATGCGTTTCGGCATTTCCTTCATTAGTCCAATGGGATCATGTCCGGCCAAACTAGCCCAGAATACATCCAGTTCAAAGAATACGGTACTCGGTTCAAACTCTTCCATCAGAATTCGGAAAGGTACTTGTCCTTCCATTGGCTCAAATTCAAAAGCGTGGTTGTGGTAGCAAAGGTCAATGCCTGCCTTCTGGCAAAGCTCACCCGCCCTATTTAATTGCTCGGCTACTTTCCGATAATCATCCAGCGTTTCTCGCTCTCCTTCTACCATGTAGCCAAATACTAAGTACTTAAAGTTGTACTTTACTGCATCATCTACCATCTTTTCAAACGAGTAATTTTTAGGCTTTTCTTGTTCTACTAAATCCCACCGTCCGGTAATAAATGACCAGGGGAAGAAGGTGCTACTGGAAGTAAGGCCTAGGTCTTGCATTATGGGAGTAAGCTCCTGATAAGCACGAACATCTCCTCCCTCAATCTGGGCGTAACCGGCTTCTTTAATTGCTTTTAGAGTGGCTACCGGATCATTCTCCATCTGATCGCGAACGGTATACAATTGTACACCCATCTGGGCTACGTAAGGATTGTTAATAGTCAATGCAGCCGAACTTAAAAAGGGGATACTTACACTAGCAGCCGCAGTAGTTTTTAGGAAGTTACGCCGTTTCATCATTGTTAGGTTATATATGTTAATGTAGCAAGATAGTATTTTTTCTATATATGAGATAAATAGCGTAGTGTAGTAAAGGGTTTTCTCGATTGTTAGATTCATATTTTAAAGCGCGCTACATCTTGCCATACTCCTTGGTAAAGTACACGCACTTGCTCGTAGCCTATGGCGCTCAATCGCGCGGTTACTTCGGCAAAATGACTACTGATTTCCCTCGGGTGGTGAGCGTCTGAATTAAGCATAATCGGAATATTACGTTCGCGCATTCGTTCTAAAATCCAGTAGCTGGGATAGGGTTCAGGGGTAAGTTGTTTGTATATGCCACGGGTATTCACTTCCATAATCAGTCCAACCTCGGCAATGCTGTCTAATGTTTTTTCTACCTCGGCTTCGTACCAAGTAGCGCGTTCGTTGAAAAGTTTACTCCCTTCGCTTTGTATTTTGATTTTGTCCAGGTGACCAACAATATCGGGTGGGTCTTCTCGCACCATTTGCCGAACGAGAGCATAATACCGACAAATGGCAGCTTCAATATTGTTGGCGAAAATTTCTTGCAGGCCTTGCAGAAATACCTGATGCCTACCATCAATCTCCCAGGGGAAGCCATTGGTAAAAAAGTCTACAAAATGCACCGAGCCTATCGTATAATCTAGGGAGAACGTATCTTTTACCCAGCTTGGCCCCACCACCCCGGGAATAAAGTCTACTTCCAATCCCCGGTACACTTCAATCTGATTTGTGTACTTTTCTTTTAGCCGCTCTATTTCCCGTACGTAGCTTTCTCGGTCAGCCTCTTTCATTGGCCACGAAAGCTCGTAGGGCAACGGAGCATGAGAAGAAATACCGTAAGCGGGCATTCCTAGCTGAATTGCCCGCTGAAGATAAACTTCCGGAGTATCTTTGCCATCGCAAAAATAGCAGTGGCTGTGATAGTTAGTGTAGGTCACTGATCTATTGTTTTCTTGTTTGGTAGAGATTCAAGTTCAGATTAATAAATCTATCAATTTAGCTGAAACTTCGGTACTCAAACTCGTTAACTCTACATTAATAATTAGCTGCAAAAGCAACATAGGGCAATGATGGTGCCCTCAACAGCTTTTCGCTAGCTTTTTCATAAAAAGATCAGTTCTCTGTAACCTTTTACCCCCCGATACCTACTAGGGTAATAAACGCACCTGGGATTTAAACTGAGCCAGTGAATTCATCATTAGAACGAGAGTACGTAGATCAGGCAACGCAAGGAGACAAGCGGGCATTTAATCAGCTAGCCGAACTTTACTATAACGACTGCTTTCAGAAAGCAAAAGCAATTTTAAAGGATGAAGTGCTATCGCAAGATGTAGTTCAAATCTCACTATTGCAGGCGTACCGTAGTCTGCATAAACTTCATTCTCCTGCCCGATTCAAATATTGGCTGCTCGGAATTGTCCGCAACATAAGCCTCAATTACACGAAGGAAAAAAGTCGGTTATTCTTCTCATTAGACAGTGTTCTAACAACATCTCAGTATTCAGAAGAAAGGCCCCATCAGATCAGCGAGCTAATACGCTCTTCGGTACAATCGTTAGATGAGCATTATCGGGCTGTGATTCTGGCCTACTACTACGATGGTTTGAGCCAAGCGGAGATTGCATTACAACAAAAGCTTACTCTTTCTACCGTAAAGGTTAGACTGCACCGGGGGCGACAGTTACTTAAGCAAAAGCTCGCCACCCAAAAGGATTTATTCTACTATTATCAACAATCAATAAAGCCAGCAGCTATGAAAAAAATGACTATTGCTGACCTTTACGTGAAAAAAAGCGGGGGGGCGACCCTATTGCTTCAGACGGAAGAAGGAGAATACTTTTTGCCCATCGTTATCGGAATTTTTGAGGCAGATGCCATATTTCTCGGACTAGAAGGTTTTAAGCAGGGTCGTCCATTCACGCATGATTTAACGGCTTCTATTATTGAGGCTGCTCAAGTTACACTAGTGAATGTTTGTATTCATCAAATTACCAATGGCGTATTTATTGCTGATCTTACGGTGAAGCATGGAAAAGAAGAGCTAAAAATAGATGCTCGTCCGAGCGATGCCATTGCTTTGGCCGTGCGATTCAACGCGCCCGTACTCGTTACAGATGAAGTATTGGAGAAGGCGGGCGTTCCGGTTCCAGAAATGTATCGGCAAACCGTTCCGCAGGCAAAAGGGCTTAATCAAATTGCCCGCTACTTTGCCCAAGATAAAATAGGCCAAATTGTGCGTGAATCTGTTCAGCAGAAGGAAAGTAAAGTGGAAGAAAAGCAGGCCGCCAAAGAGCTAGGTGAGCGGCAGAAATGGTTAGTGGATCTAGTGTTTGGCGATGGCGATCTACCCAAAGCAGATTTAAGCTGGCAACCGCATCGGTACACTACCTGGAGCGATGCTTTGAGCAACCCGGATCAAGTGGATTGGTTAGACATAAAGAATCAAGATCTCACTGACTTTTCCGAAAAGATTAAGTTTCTCCCGCAAATTGAAGTATTGGAATTGGCTGGACACGAACTAGCCGAGTTGCCCTCAGGAATTGAACAACTAGCGAAGCTTCGCCAATTAAATCTGGCTGATAATCAGCTTCGCAGCCTGCCCGATACTATGGAGCAACTGCCGCAGTTAAAGGGCTTGAACCTACGAAATAATGCGTTCAAGGAGTTACCGGAAGTAGTTAGTCGGTTGCCCGCACTGCGGCAAATGGATTTATCTAAGAACCCTACTTTAGATATGTCGCAAGCCTTTAGTGTTTTAGGTCACGCCAAATTTTTGCATCACCTTGAACTCCGAGAAAGTAATCTGACTAATCTGCCGGAAGAAATTACTCGTTTGCGCGGTTTAGTAATTCTAGATTTGGGAAATGACCCAGCACTAAACCTATCACAAGCGTTTCCGGTTTTGAGTCGGCTGCCTTCGCTAAACATGTTAGAAATGAAAGCATTCCAGCTAAATGCTCTGCCGGAAGAGGTTACCTTGCTGCAACAGCTTACCGGGCTTAGCTTAAATGATAATCCGCAGCTAGACCTGGAGCTTCTCTGCCATCAACTTAGCCAGCTTAAAAATTTAAGAATACTAGCGTTGATGTGCTGTAATTTGTCCGCACTTCCTTCAGAAATACAGCTACTCAATAAACTGGAAGTGCTTGAGCTAGGTAATAATACTATTCCAAAAGAAGAACAGCAGCGAATCAAGGAACTACTGCCCAATACCACCGTTATTTTCTAGCTAGCTAGAGCTGTAGTAGAAGTAGCAATGTATTTTTGGCAAATTGGCAACTACTTACTGGCAAGCAATCGTTCTGAAGTGGAAAAATGCATATTTTAAATAAGCTGCCAGGCTCACCGCCTCACCAACCATCGATTAAACGTTTAAGCGACGGATAAACGCGCGAACAATTTTCGTATTTGCCAACTAAGTACGTATCTTACCCATTTAGCAGTCCATATTATAGAAATGATTGAATAGATATTGCATAGTTGACCCCAATTGGCATTTGAAACCAGTGAATTGTATTCAAAACGCCCTGAAACCCTCCGGACTAAGACAAAGAAGGCTAAAGATATATGACAAATAAACGCAATAGTACGTATGTATAGTTGTTCTATGCCATTGAAATGAATGAAAGGATTGAGAATAGAGATAAAAGAAATTCCACTTCCCCAGAAGAGTTCAAAAATAGAAAACCTATTCGGAGGAGGACTATTGATTTTGATAGGTATCCTGTCACTTCCCCTGATTTTAATTTTTTGGATTGGTGCAATGATTATCAATCTCTTACCCTCAAGAAAAGCAGTTACTATTGCCAATGAATGGCAAACGATCGTTTCTGATAATCATTGGATATTAAAATTCAGATGGATTAACGCGGATGATCTAACAGATTATTTACACGGCTACTTCGATATTCAACCCTTGATTGAATATAGGTCTGATCCTGAAATAGATTTCTTCCAAGGTTACTTTACGGATTTCAGATTAGAAAGAACCGACGGTATCTTCGTTCAAAAAGTCAACCATGATCCAATCAAGGAAGAAGTAACCTCATTGCCTCTTTGCTTTTTCAACTATCAGACAAAAGAAGTTGAAGAAATCAAGGATTTAAAAGATTATGAACTTGATACCAAAGGAAATCCAGATGACTTCATGATTTCAGCCATTGGAGACGGACACGAACTACAGATTCGATTGAAAAGAAAGTGAAAACAGCATAGAACATCGTGCAGCCCTCAGCCTAGCGAAAATAAACTAGAACGTCAGTTGCACCAAGCACGGAAGTTGATGAAAGAAAGTAAAACAGCCAGCAAGCCGGCCGAGGGCTAGCACTTGGCGTTGTGCCTCATTAAATTAAACAGGAAGTAGTGAAATATTATTTGGTAATTTTTGGACTAATAATCTCTGGTTGTAAACATTCAGAAAATGGAACCTTAATCGAGGTTAATACAATTGAAGCTGAGAATTTAGCAAGCGATATTCAGAGAGGTTTGGAAGAGGTAGATTTTTTGATCAAATTCTATAATAATCCTTCACCCTATGTAGATCTTGGTCAAAAATTAAGAGCAGCGTTAGACTATATTGACTCAAGTAGTCCTAGTTCATTTGATTACGATATGGTAATGAAAACAATGAAGAGGACATCTAACAAACTTGAGGAACAAGCAGAGTTGATTCAAAAGCTTAGCGAAGCCGAAAGCAGTGCATTAGTGGAATCATCGCTAACCTTAGAATTCAATAAACTGAAACAGCGATTAGTGGAAGAATCACTACTTGAATTTGAATTACTAACTTTTAGGTTAGATGAACCGATGATTATGATTGAAACAGATAAAGACGCTTATGACATAGGCGAAGTAATTACTGGGGAAGTAAGAATGGTATTTGGAAGCAGTAATGTGGGAAGGTCAATCGACTATATCAAAGTTAATGGGGAATTTATCAAGATAAACAAAGAAGGCATAGGTCAAATTCAAACCCAAGTTACCAGGAGTAATCTCAATCTGGCTGTAGAGATGAAATTGAAGGACCCGATTGAAGGAAAATTCGTCTTTGAGAAGAATAAAAATGTTATAATGAAGTGAAAACGAGGCGCAACAATACATAAGCGCTATGCTTCGGCTAAAAGCCTCGCCAGTGCCTGGAGTTTCCCCTCATTGAAAACCCTTTCATAGGTATGGCTTCGCTGAATTAGTAAATTCGTATCTTTAACCCAAAAAGATAGCTATGGAAGAGCGAAGAGAGAAATATATCAACCCTTTCACTGATTACGGCTTCAAGCGACTGTTTGGCGAAGAGCCAAACAAAGATTTATTACTGGACTTTCTCAATGAACTGCTCAAGCACGAGCAAGGTAGAATCACCGCACTGACCTACCTGAAGTCTGACAAACTAGGTACTAGCGAAGAAGACCGGAAGGCGGTTTTTGATCTGTATTGTCAGAACGAACGAGGTGAGAAATTCATTGTAGAATTACAGAAGACCAAACAGAAATTCTTCAAGGATAGGACTATATATTATTCAACGTTTCCGATCCGAGAACAGGCTCAGCGAGGCTCGGACTGGACATTTGAATTGAAAGCAGTATATACGGTTGCTATCCTAGATTTCGTGTTTGATGCTGATAAGGATGAACCGAATAAGTTCAGATATGATGTGAAACTAACGGACATTGATACTTGCAAGATATTCTACGATAAACTGACCTTCATTTACTTAGAAATGCCTAAGTTCAATAAATCTGTAGAACTACTGGAATCACGATTTGACAAATGGATGTACGTTATTCGTAACCTGAACGAATTAGACAGAATACCGAACGAATTACGTGAGGGGGTTTTTGAGCGCTTGTTTGAAGTGGCTGAGATAGCCAAGTTCAGCAAAGAGGAAGCGAAGGCTTATGAAGATAGTTTGAAGTCGTATAGAGATTTGAAAAACTCGCTAGATACTGCGTTTGAGGAAGGGATAGAAAAGGGAATAGAGAAAGAGAGAAAGGTGGTGGTTCGGAATTCATTAAATGCAGGATTGTCACTTGAAATGATAGCTAGCATTACTAGATTGAGCCAAGAGGAAATTAGGAGGATAAAAAACGAGGGTAACAACAGCTAAATTTCATGTCCGCCCTGTGAGACAGCCACACCATTTAGCTAAACCGTGAGCAGGCATAGAGTAAATGAAAGAAAAATAGGTTCTAAATGATTTTATGTGGATGGTTTATCTTTGCGGAAAAAGCCGTATGCAACTTAGCGAGATATTAGAAGAACTACTGCCTTTGGCTGATCCTCTACAGGTTCAACGAGTAGAAAAAGACGAAACATTGCAAGAGGTGCATATCCATCTGGAAGTAGATGCTACGCACCAGCCACCCACTGGTCAAGTAGTGCATCAGTATTATGATCGGAAATGGGAACACCTGCCCTTGTTTCAGTACCGTTGCTTCATTCACTGCCGCCTGCCGGTCTATCAAGATACGCAAACCGGCAAAACTCGTGCTTTGCAGGTAAGTTTCAGTCGGGAGCAGTCCCGCTTTACGCTACTCTACGAACGCTATGTGATGGATTTGTTGCAGCTATATCACAATGTTACTAAAGTAGCCGAGCAGTTAGGGGTATATCCGCAACGCATTGCCAATATCTATCATCACTCTACCGAAGCTGCTTACCAATCTCATAGCGTGTCAGTCTGCCCGCAGGTAGGTATTGACGAAACATCTACGCGCAAGGGCCATGATTATATCACTGCGTTTGTAGACTTGGATACTCATCAGATTTTAGCCCTAGAAGATGGTAAAGGGGCTGATACCATTGAGCGGTTCTTCCAAAATCATCCCAACCCGGAGGTAGTACAAAACATCTCCTCTGACATGTCCCCAGCCTTTGCTAAGGGGGTGCAGAGCTACTTCCCCTGGGCTAAGGTGACCTACGACAAATGGCATGTGTTCAAACTACTAAGCAAGCACTTGGACAAACTTGCCGACCGACACCCTGCCAAATGTGCTTACGTGATGCTACTGCAAGGTATCCCTACGGTGAAACGGACTTGATAAACAGCCGAGTGCGCCATTATCTTTGAAGAAAAAAGGTTATGGCACATTTTCGTACTGAGCAAAAGATGTTTCCTGTAGTGGAAGCTTGGCAGAGCAGTGGACAAACGCAAAAAGCGTTCTGCGCTGCGCATAATATTTCTGTTTCGGTGTTGGCCTACTGGCTACGGCGTTACCGCGATCACCACGTTGATGAGAGCGATGAGTCCGTTGGTTTTGTTCCCGTCCGTATGGATGTATCCGGTCCGGCAGCCCTGGAAGTGAGTTTACCTTCGGGGGCGGTGTTGCGTTTTGCACAAGTAGTACCGGTGGGGTATCTGAAAGCTTTGCTGTAGATGTTGATGAGCTTAGCCAAGCGAATATTCTTGTATTCGCACAGCGTGGACATGCGCAAAGGGTTTGATGGGCTATCGGGCATCGTATCTCAACAGATGGGTGCGGATGTACTGTCGGGGGATGCCTACGTGTTTGTGGGGCGCCGGAAAGACCGTTTAAAGTTACTGGTATGGGAGTCTTCGGGCTTCGTATTATACTACAAACGCCTAGAGGCGGGTACGTTTCGTTTACCTAACGGTAAGCAGTCTGCCGTAGAGCTGTCTTCGGCTGAACTGTGGGCGTTATTGGAAGGGCTGGACGTAGAGGTGAAGCAGCGACGAAAACGCTACAAACTATCGGCCTGAGTGTTTGCATTTACCATGCACCTACTTATGTTTGCTGCTATGGATTATGCCGCCCTACAAACTGAGAATCAAGCTTTGCGTGAACAGAACAAACTGTTGCGACAAGAACTGGCTGAACTGAAGCGGCTGGTCTATGGCCTAGGCGGCCCCGCAGCAAAAGGGAACGTTTCGTAGGAACCGCTACGCCGGGGCAACTTAGCTTGCTCTCTAATGAAGAGGTCGTAGCGAAGGACGGTGTTGAAAAGCAAACGTATCAACGAACGATAGCCAAACCTGCCGCATCCATTGCCCCTTCACGCAAACTGCTACCGGCTCACTTGCCGCGTATAGAGGTAGTGCTGGAACCCGAAGAGGATACCTCAGCGATGAAGAAGATTGGTGAGCAGGTGAGCGAAGAACTGGATTATGAACCGGCTAAGTTGTTTGTGCGCCGTTACGTCCGACCGCGCTACGTGAGTGCCGAAGAAGACTTTTATGTAGCTGCTTTGCCCAACCGGCCCATTGATAATCATTCCATGACGGAGGCATCCCTGGAGCCGGACTACTGGCTCAGATTCTCATGGATAAGTTCTGCGATCATTTGCCCGTCTACCGGCAAGTACAGTGCTACCAACGATTGGGTATCAGCCTCTCAGAAAGCACATTGGGCGGTTGGTTGAGTAGCGCTTGTGAACTAATCAACCCCCTCTACGCGGCTTTGCGCAAATGTGTACTCGGTCAGGCATACTTGCAAGCTGATGAAAGTCCAATACCGGTGCTGGATAAAAAGAAAAAAGGCAAGACTCACCGAGGCTATCAGTGGCCGGCACCCCGGTGGGCCTACCATAGTCCGGAGATTAGACTGGTGTTCTTCGACTACCAGTCCGGACGAGGCAGAGAGGGACCCAAAGAATGTCTGAAAGCCTTTTCCGGTTACTTACAAGCCGATGGCTACGAAGCCTACGAATGGCTCAACGCCCAGCGCAATGACATTACCCTACTGCATTGTATGGCGCACGCCCGCCGTTACTTTGAAAAAGCCCTGGACAGCGATGCCGAACGGGCCACCTATGCCCTGTCCGAAATACAGAAGCTCTATGCAGTGGAACGTCACGGCCGACAAGAGGATCTCTCAGATGAACAACGCTACGTGTTGCGGCAAGAACAGGCGGTGCCCATTCTGGAAGAGCTACATGCTTGGTTGCTCGAACAAGCGGCCAATGTATTGCCTAAAAGTCTGATCGGTAAAGCCGTTGCTTACTCACTGCGCCGTATCAAAACTTTATCGTTGTATACCACTGACGGGCGGCTGGAGATCGATAATAACCTGATTGAAAATACCATCCGACCTATTGCCCTGGGCAGAAAAAACTACCTGTTCGCCGGGAGCCACGCGGCCGCCCAACGTATTGCTGTCTTCTACAGCCTGTTGGGCAGCTGTAAACTGCACGGCATTGAACCTTACAGCTATCTGAAAGACATCCTGGAACGACTACCCGATCATCCCATCAATGAAATAGAAGACTTGCTACCCCACCGATGGAAACCCCGGCAAGCTGACCAAAAAACTGAGCCGATCACCGTCGCCGTCTAGTTCACCGGAGGGATACACTGCAAGAACACTTGACAGACTTCTATCAACAGTGCCACTTTGATACTGCCCGAGCGCAGCTATGCTTTGTGGCTGATCTGGCCGAAGACGTATTCGGAAAAAACAGCTTTTCTAAGTCTATCCGTAAACACTTTACCGGTATTGTGGAACATATCCGCTCGCAACTGACCAACGGTATTTTGGAGGGTATCAATTCCAAAATTCAGACTATCAAGCGGGTAGCGAAGGGCTTTCGCTACACTGATAACTTCAAAAAAATGATCTTATTTGTCTTCGGAGCTATCAAACCCCAGTGTAATACCACATAAAATCATTTAGAACCGAAAAATAGGACTTAATGAAAAACGATGAATTTAAAAACCGTTCAGATGAAGAAGTTTTTGAGCTCATTTGGAAAGCCAATCAACTTGAGGATGAATTTGATCCCACGTTTAATCATTTACCAATTTTGGATAATTCCATATGGGCAGCCTGTCATATATCAATTGACGAAACAACCGATGCATGGTTGATTACAATGATTGAAGAAAATGATGAATTAAAATTGATATGGAAGGGCTGGCGAAACCCCTGTCCTGAAGAGAGAATAGGTAAACTATATGCTGTTAGCATAGACAAAGAACTTGCTGTAAAGACGATCAAAGAGTGTATTGATCAAATTGAAAATGATTATAGACATTATCCTGAAAAGGGATGAATACGCCTGCTAACATCAGCTAGCCCCGACTGGGCAGGAAAACGAACGTGATCACTTGTCGCACCAACTAAAGAAAATTGTAAATTGAAAAGAAAGCGCCCATAAGGCTCGGTATGATGGTTAGCCTTGGTGTTAAGGTAGCGCTAAGTGCGGCCTATATCAGGTAAAAGCCTGATATTTGAACACAACTAACATACATTTTGGCACATACGTTTCGCTGTTTTCACTGAGTTTTATAAAACAATTCAGAAATTAAAAACAGCGAAAAATGAAAATCACACTGACAGGTTCACTAGGACGTATTGGAAAACCATTGGTACAAAAGTTAATGAGTGAAGGCCATACGGTTACGGTTATTAGTAGTAATTCGGCCAGAAGTAAGGAGATTGAAGCATTAGGAGCCATTCCGGCTATTGGTGCCCTACAAGATACTGACTTTTTAGCTTCTACTTTCACCGGTGCCGACGTTATCTACGCAATGGCACCCCCCGCCAATTACTTCGACCAAAGCTTGAACCTGTTTGAGTATTTTAAAGAACTCGGAAATAGCTTTGACGAAGCTGTTCAGAAATCGGGAGTGAAACGAGTTATTAATCTAAGCAGTATTGGGGCGCACCTAGAGAAAGGTAACGGTATTTTGGAAGGTACCTACTACGTAGAAAATAGCCTAAACAGCCTACCGGAGGATGTGGCAGTCACGCACATACGCCCCACCGAAATTTACTATAACCTATTTCAGTTTATTGACTTGATTAAAAACCAGGGAATTATGGGCAGTAACTTAAATAAAAATGGCGTGAACGTGTGGGTATCTACTGAGGATATTGCCGCTGCTGTTGTGGAGGAAATTAGCAACCCATTCTCAGGACGCAAAGTACGGTACGTAGCTAGTGAAGAGTTGACCTACCAAGAAGTGGCCGCTACTTTAGGTTCAGCCATTGGAAAACCCGATCTAAAATGGGTTACGATTACCGATAACCAACTGTATGAGAGTTTAAAAAGCGTGGGGATGCAACCCGCAATAGCGGAGAAAATGGTGGAAATGTATGCGGCCATCCGCAGCGGATTATTATATGAAGATTATAACTTGCATAAGCCTGAAACACTTGGTCAGGTTAAAATGAAAGATTTTGCTCAAGAGTTCGCCGCAGTTTATCATCAGAAATAGAAAATAGCATGCAGCCCTACCGATTAAAAACCATTAGTCAATATCATAAGTTTAGAGGATTATCCGGGCCCGCTCATCCTTTAATTAGTGTTTTTCCTATTGGAGATATTTCTCAACTGAGGGACGATGAACCGGATCATATCATACAGGATTTCTATTCGGTGGCATTGAAAAAAAATGTGAACGCCACGCTGCATTACGGACAGCATGAATATGATTTTGATGGGGGGAGGATGATTTTTATCGCCCCCAATCAAGTTTATTCTCTTCGGGCGAAAAAGAATTTGACCCATTCGGGATGGATGCTACTGATTCATCCTGACTTTTTTTGGAATACTTCCTTACTCAAGAAAATCAAGCAATACGAGTATTTTGGGTACTCAGTACACGAAGCACTAACTTTATCAGAGAAAGAGGAGGAAATTGTAATTAGTGTTTTGCGAAGCATTGAGAGAGAATGCCATTACAATATCGATAAATTCAGTAAACCCGTAATTATTTCTCAGGTTGAATTGCTACTGAATTATGCCGATCGGTTTTATCATCGGCAATTTATCACGCGGGAAAAGGAGCACCATCAAATTCTAGTCCGGTTAGAGCAACTACTGGCTGACTATTTCAACGATAAAAACTTAATTGACAGGGGCTTACCCTCAGTTGTGGATATAGCTAATTCGTTGCATGTATCACCCAACTACTTAAGTGGTTTACTTAATGTGTTAACTGGAAAAAGCACTCAGCAACATATTCACGACAAGCTGATTGAAAAAGCAAAAGAAAAATTATCAATCAGCGAATTATCTATTAGCGAAGTCGCTTACGAGTTGGGCTTTGAGTATTCCCAGTCATTCAGTAAATTGTTTAAGTCAAAAACGGGTCAAACGCCTTCAGCATTTAAGCGATCTTTCAAACTGTAAAATACGATTGCTTATACTTTTGTATATCACTAAGTAAGCAGTAGGACAGAATTAAATTGATAATAACCATTTAGATAGAGGGGAAACATAAATGCTGAAAATCCCCTAGCCCCCTTTTCCAAAGGGGGAACGTATAATGTATTTTTGTCTTAGTGCTTACCCAGTCAAATTAAAGTATAACTTTTACCGTCACCGCGCCACGCGGTGGGCGAGGCTCTGCGAAGTGGCCGACACCCGTCGGTCTCCCGCAGCATGAGATCGTCGAGCACCGAGCGCTTCGTTGCGGGCAACCCTTGCTTCGCGCCCCGCGAGGGTCGCCCCGCGAGGGTCGCCCCGCGAGGGTCGCCCCGCGAGGGTCGCCCCGCGAGGGTCGCCCCGCGAGGGTCGCCCCGCGAGGGTCGCCCCGCGAGGGTCGCCCTGCGATGACGCATTTGTTATCATTAATTTTGGCCTAGTACTTATTTTCTAAAGATACGCCCGCTCAAAAACCTACGCGATATACAGTTATCAGAAACATTGGTACGGCAGCAAAAGCTTAGCTAGAACGGTAAGTTAACCTACTTAGCTGATTTATTTCAATGAGATTGATACGTATCCACTGTGGTGAGTATACGTACCAATCTCACTGTTTTATATTGGAGTAGATTATCTAGGAGGAGTTTTTAAACGGCTTTTGGGGGGAATAGCTTGAGGTTCAATATCGTCGGATTCACAGGCTACTTGAAACAGGGGCAGTACAACAATACAAGCGATCATAGCGATGGATTTCATCTTTTTCATAAGGTAGTTTATTTGTTTTTGTTGCTTCAAAACTAATAGAACTTACCCCAATATTAAAAATGACTATTTGCTATTTGAACAGCTAATTGTGTAGTAAAAATGTCACTTTGTTAGGAAATAAATATAATGTATAGTATTTAATAAATATGGCTTAATACCTATAAAAGACAAAATGAGTAAATGTGCAATAGTTGAATTTTTGAGTTACATTACTAGCCATGTAGTGTCTTTGCTAAATTTGCGAGCAGTTAGCGCGAGTTTACTGAAGCTCTTCGTATTTTCTTGCAACATGTTCTACTGATCGTTTTAAGTCTTCTAGCTCTTGAAGAGCATGATCTCTATACGGTTCTTTCATATCTGAGATTTGTATTAGCCCTTCAATCCGGCAGATAGAGCCTAAGAAACGACTGTGGTGCAGATCGTGAATAATGTCTTCGCACTCAGCTTTATAATCGTATCCGGGCCTTACGTAGTTTTGTATATAAAAAAGGAAAGCGGCCAGCAGCATGGTTATAATAGCAGTCACCAATATTTCAAAACTAAGTGGAGTTGTATCGGTCAGGGGAAGTGTACCAAACGACATAAAAACCCCGTAAGCTACTAATGTTAAAGCTAAAAGCTGAAGACCTAAGTCTTTTCGCCCTACAATTAAAAACCAGGCTACTCCAATCATTACAAAAATGAACTGGGTAGCAAATGTAAAGATAAATACATCCAGGTATTCGTAGTGTCGAAATGGAATATCCGCCGGTATTACCTTCCATAGGTTACCCACTACCGGAATCATAGCTACCAAAAGAAAGGCGGCACGCTTTCTTTTATCATTGAAAGTAAACTTAAGACTAGCCTGAACATAGGTCCAGGGAAACAATACGGTTCGTGCGGTTTTAACTTCCATAATTTTACCGATTAATTAAATCACTAAATTACTCACATTAACTGCCTGATGGATAATAAAAATAGAAAAAAAATATTAATAATTTCACTAAAACACCAAAATTGGAATCTACTAAAATAGTATTTGTACTAATATTGAATCACTATAGTGCTTTTAGTAGGCAGGCACTGGACAATCCTCCTGTGGAGAAGGGAATAGGGGGGCGAATCTTTCTAAGAAAGTGGACTAATCAACCAATATTGGTATTGTATTAACTGTTCCGTACAAGAGTGGAGAGTCTTAACCGACACTCTAGACTATTCTTTAGCAGAAGATGTATTCGTTCTATTAAATTCATGCTAAGAAGCTGTTTTGAAACTTCTCACTGACCGAAAATACCACTTCTACTTATTTTTCTTTTCTAGCCACCAGTCAAGTCGGGTTTCGGGTTTGTAATTGGTTGGCTTAGGTTTGCTTTCTGCCCGTTCAATCTTTAGTTCGTTCAGATTGGCAACGACCGACCAAATTGTGCCAAACTTTTCCTTTTTCAGATCTAGGCAAACGCATTTGTCTGATAATATTTCTTTGGCTTGGGATAAATCCATTGTTTGAGTAGCTGCTAAACGATCTTGCAGGCTACTATATCTTTCCGCACTTTTGCTCCATTCTACGCCACCTCGGTCAAAGGCTTTCATGTCGGGAGTAATGAACTGATTGGTGATGTAAATGAAACGTTCGTCTTTCGTTGGCCGCCTAACTACTTTCTTTTGCGGTGCCGATTCTACTACGGCAATGTCACCCGATTGGTCAGCAAGTAGAAAGTTATTGGCTGACGACACCTTGGCCTGCTGGATAATTTCTATTGCCTGTTCGGTAGTGCTACAGTTTTCCAATACCTTTCTTACCACAAAGTGGAATCCCACGCCGGGTTGTACTTTCGTTCCGTTGACAAACGACATGGCTACGGAAAGGCCCTTCTCATTTATTCCGTCGGAGCGACCGATGAAAACATCTGATTGACTGATGTAGGCGTATTTATCTTGGGGGGCGATGAGGCTGCTTTCGGTAAACTTTTTGAAATCAAAAAGCATATCGTAATTTCTTCCGACGATTGTGGTGTCATCGTTGCGGAAAGCGAGTACGCTACATTGCCCAGTAGTATCAAAAATACCGATGCTCAGGAGAAAGGCTCCTAGTTTTTCAGGTGTATCGTTAATTCCTTTGGCAAATCCTTTAATTTCTTCAACTACTTCGGGATAGAATGATTGCAGCTCATAGTAGGATTCTATTCCGAAGTCCTTTTTTTCTTTAGATATTTTCGGGATTACAAAACCAGCTTTATCGTAGAGCAGCTTTCCGTACTTTAATCCCATTTCGTGAAACTCTCCGTATAGTCTTGGGTGGTACATGCTAAGTTGTTTTAGTTTGAAGGTTAAGGTTAAAAATTGACACCTAGTACTAGCTCTACTCCTATATCTCTTCGGTATACTTTAGACGTCTCAATTTGCTGAAAGAAGTCTGCCCCAAACACAATACCTCGTCTTTCCCACGGAATAATTCGCAGCCCCTGACTGGCTCCAACCCCAATCACGAAGTTGAAAGAATTACCTCCGTCAAGGTTCTCCAGTAATTCGTAACCCACAGGGACGTTAGCACTCAGCGATACATAAACGCCTTGAATTATCCTTTTATAGAAAAAGTACAATTCTGGTCTGAATACAAATGACTCCATATCTCGGTAGCCATTATCAGCGGCAACTCCTGGTCGGGCCCAAGTCACTTCAAATGAGGTCTCGTAAGGTCTTATAAATCCTTTTTTGCTATCGACAAAACCCGTATAGCTTATGGCGTATCCTTCAAAGTAAGTACTACGCATTCCTTTGACAGTCACTAAGTTAAACCATTGTCCTAGTCGGGGATCTACTCGGTAGCCTCCTTTTGGTACATTGAAATGGGTGGCTAAAGTATCAGGCTCACTTTCTTGGTAGTTATCTAGAAATGCTAGCATGCAATACTCCAAGGCAGCTCTGATTCTTCTTTCGTGTGTGGCATATAGGCCTATCTTATCGTACAGTCCGAAAACCTGATCTTCATTATGTTGAATACTAAATATTTCAACTAACTCGCCCTGACGTTGCTCCAGAAACGCTAGTTCTACGTGCGCCCTAGCCGCTCGGGCAATAAAGCTATTCATTCTTCTCTTAGACTCTTGAACATTGAGTGCTTTGATCTTGATGACGATCGGACGCTGACCCGCTTGCTGAGGTAGTGAGGTTTCGTAGAAATTCTTAACGGCTTGCTCAGCCCCTTTGTCCAGATGCAGCTTTACTTTATCGCCCGCCAGGTTTTTATGAGTTCCCAGATGTTTATTTGGTCGCTCATCGTAAACGTTGGCGATATATACTCCTTTGGAAGGAACATCAAACGGCACAGAGCGTAGAGCAATAACTTCCTGGCTGAAAACATTAGTGAAAGCAAAGACGGGGAATATAAACGAGAATAAAAAAAGTAGTTTCATCTTCAACGACTTAGTTACACGATACATAATGAGCTTCCCAGATTCGGTACTCGTCTACATCGTACGTAAAGACCATCGATTGAGTCGAGAGGAAGTATAGGTACAATTTTTCGGCTTCAGCTCCTTCGCTCTTTAGTTCTAGGTAATTGCCGTTGGTGTTAAGCATCCAAGTGCCTGAATCTAGTTCTCCTTCTGATTTCACCTCGTAGGTCATGTCTTTTTTCAGGCTGATATAGTCTCCTACTTCCTTTTTAGAGGGTTCATAGTACGCCTCTTCATCCGAATATTTGTCTAAGCACCAAGTTCGATAAAGGTCTTCTTTTTCAAATTTTTGAGCGTGTAAGTGGTTGGTTATCAAAAAGGCAGATAATACGAAAAGTCTTTTCATATTATTATTTAATTATGCTAGCTAATTATGTCATTCACACAATCCTGGGCTGATTCTACGGCATTATGAACATTGCCCCAGTCCTTACCGGAGGTGTAACAATCACCGGCAAAGTAGATTTTGTCATCTATCGGCTTTTGTAGTTGGCGCACTGTTTTTACCTCAGAATAGTCGCTGATATACGCACTTTCTATGTACGGCTCTTCCGACCAGTTTTGCACAACGTGTCGCAGATAGTTCGGAGTGGCCCGGTTAGAAAAAATTTCGTCTAATTCGGTCAAGATGTAACTCTTCAACTCGTCGTTATTCAGCTCTCCGCGTTCTTTGGCGGGTTTTCCTACCGCGAACATTCCGAGCACATTGCTTTTGGTGTTTTGCCCGAATGATGCGTCGTAGTACGATACCTGCCCATCAGTTTCAGGGTTGATCATTAAGTCTACAAAGGCTGGGTAGAACTTTTCCTGAAACTCAATGAATACTTTCAGTCCATCCCAAACTACCGCACTATCAATCACTTTCAGTTTCTTGCTTGGCAGTGCCGGATTGAATTGTATCTTCTTATCCTGAAGTATTTTTAACGGCACAGTCACAATTACCTGATCGGCAGTAAACGCTTCGTCGGCCGTATTCGCCATAATCTCTTTGCTAGAGTAGTCTATGGAATGTACCACGCTTTGGCAGCTAATCTTGTCGGCTACGGAAGGGAGAATAAACTCCTCGAAGAAATCCAGCCAAGAGCTATTGATAAACTTTCGGTAGAGCAGGGTTCCTAAATCGCCTCTCACCAACTTGCCATCGTTCCACACTCCGTATTCATCATCTTGAGTATACCCAACGGTGTGGATTTTCTCAGAAGCAGAATTATTACCTGCTATTAGATTGAAGGGAAGCGTACTGGAGGTAATCCACTCAGCTCCTAAAAGTATCGGGTAGTCAACGAAATCATTAAGTGTCTTCATTCTTCCGCCGTATCCGGTGCTAGCTTCCAGAATCTGGAAATCAATACCCCGCTGCTTCAATAAGTGTCCGGCTGAAAGTCCAGCGGCCCCCGCTCCGATAATGAGGACTTTCTTAGAAGAATTGCGTTTGGTGAAATTGGATTGGTATTTACTATAAGCAGGAAAAGCAGATAGGTGAACTCCTAGAATAGAGGCTATCTTCAGAAATTTCTTTCTGTTCATATTGATGAATTGATTTGTGGTTAGTTATTCTCGTTCTAAAAACTACAACGATTACTCTGGTGGTACTTAACGCTAAGTAATGGTCATGGTTTAGTGTTTTGCCTCTTTAATTTGCGCGGTATAAACGGAAGGAATATCCCATGCTTCGGTAATTTTACCGTTAACTATACGCCACACAACCACCACGTCAATTTCTATCGGTTGGTCTTCCATTACCATCGTATTTTTACTATGCACAACAACAAGTTCATCGCCAATAGCAGTAGCAGAAACCGGATTAACTTTAAAGGTGCCATCAGTACGTCCACCTATTCTTTCGAAGAATTCTTGAAAACCCTTCAAACCAATGTAGTCTCCCTGAACATCAGGTAGTAGTGGATTGAAAAAATGCCAGATCGCATCTTCGGCCAGTATATCCGACGCCTCGGCCACATTTGCCGGGTTGAATTTATTTAAGATAGCGATATTCGGATGCTCTTGATTCATGGTATAAGTATTATATGGTTGGTTGATAATTTTTTTGCCTGGAAACGCTTTGACCATTTCATAGACGGTTTCATCTCAACGATGCTGGTTTTTGCTAAATCGAGGTATTAGCGTAAGAGGATGCTTCGCAAAAAAAGCCAAACACGCGCTATTTAAAAGCCTCTTGTAACCGAAGGTGTCTAGCAATAACATATCATCTTCCTAGACACCCCAATGATCGCTTTGGTTGTACTCAGTAGTGTTAATTTTATTACTGGCTGGAGTTAGTACCTTCAAAAGTATCCAGCCGTAAATCAGCCTTCCGATTGCTAGAATCGGAGCTGTGGCCAAGGAAACAATTCTTAACTAAAATGGGGTGGAATGAAAGTTAACGTCAATCGTTTGAGGCAGAGTAATTGAGGAAGGTTCGGAATACTAGGGTTACTGTCAGCAAGAACCAGATTGTTCCGTTGGCTTTTATACAGGTAGATAGGGTTAGTAGCGTTTCTCTGCTATTGCTATGATGATATTGCAACCTGGTTACAAACTGAATTAGCTAATGGCTAAGAGATCATCTCCAGACATTTATCTACTAAGTTAGCCGAACCAATAAAGAGTGGAGTACGCTGGTGAAAATCTTCGGGCTGAATATCCAGAATACGTTGTTTTCCATCGCTGGCTTTACCACCCGATTGCTCTACAATCATGGCGAGGGCATTGGCTTCGTACATTAACCGTAGCTTACCGTTGGGGTACTTAGGGAACGGAGGATATATGTAAATACCACCTTTTAGCAAGTTGCGGTGCACATCGGCCACCAGCGAGCCAATATAGCGCGATGTTAGTTTCTTACTACGGCAGTTTTCTATAAACGAATGTAGTTTTCCGGACATTTGATCCCAGTAGCCATCATTGATAGAGTATATTTTACCGTCAGGAATGCATTGAATATTAGGGTGGGAGAGGAAGAACTCACCAATGGTAGGGCCGTGGGTAAAACCATACACTCCCCGTCCGGTGGTATATACTAAAATAGTAGACGAACCGTATAAGACATAGCCTGCTGCAACTTGAGCACTGCCGGGCTGCAAAACATCTTCTTTGGTTACTTGACTACCTTTCTCACTTTTACGACGATAGATGGAAAAGATGGTGCCAATTGACACGTTAACATCAATATTACTGCTACCATCTAGCGGATCCATCGCTACCAAGTAACTAGCATCAGGGTTAATAGTGATTACTTCTTGTTCTTCCTCGCTAATGAGGGCACAAACTTGTCCGCCATTTGTTAAGGCACGCTTGAAACGGATATTCGCTACCACATCAAGCTTTTGCTGGGCTTCCCCCTGTACATTTTGCGTGCCGAAAGCTCCTTCTAAGTCTAACAGCCCAGAGCGGGTGATTTCCCGGTTCAGAATCTTAGCTGCCAAGCCAATGTCGCGCAGTAGCTGGGAAAGCTCGCCTGTAGCGTAAGGAAAGGAATCTTGTTTCCGTTTAATGAAACGGTCGAGGGTGACCCCAACGGGCTTACCCAGATCAGTAGATGATGCCATAGGTTGTATTCGTGTGTTTATGTAATCTTGAGCAGTCATGAACACCGCACGACGGTCATCTGGACGCATCAATACATTTTAGACATAGTTACTCAACATAACGGGCATTACCAACATGAGTACTTCTTCGTTTTCGCCTCCCTCGCTAGGAACAATTAGTCCGGCTCGGTTAGGTTGGGAAAACTTGAAAGTTACTTCTTCTGAGTCAATGTTATTGAGCATCTCAATCAGAAATTTAGCATTGAACCCAATTTCTAAATCTTCGCCCGGATGATCGCAGGCTAGGGTTTCATTGGCTTCATTAGAGAAATCTAAATCTTCTGCCGAAATGTGTAGCTTATTTCCGTCTAGCTTTAGGCGAACTTGATGGGTAGTCTTATTGGCGTAGATAGCAATTCGCTTAAGAGAACTCAGAAAATCCTGACGGTTAATCGTCATCTCATTCTGGTTATCTTGCGGAATCACATTTTCGTAGTCGGGATACCGCTCATCTATGAGGCGGCATACCATCTGGATGTTGGCTCCGCCGGTTCCGGAGAATTGGAAAAAGGCATTAGAAGCATTGTATCGCATACTCACCTCCGTGTTTTCTGAGGGTAATACGCTCTTCAGCAAATTTAGTGCTTTGCGAGGTACAATAATCGATGATTTTCCGTCTATACCTCCCGAAACATCGGTGCGACGGTAGCGAACTAGTCGATGACCGTCGGTAGCTACAAAGGTGCTGCCTTGTCCGTTTAAGTTGATAAAAACCCCGGTCATGGCCGGACGCAACTCATCGGCACTGGTAGCAAAAAGCGTATTGCTTACGGCGTGAGCCAGCACATCGGCTGGTACGTCTACTGTATTACCATCTTCCACAGCTGGTACTTTCGGGAAGTCGGTAGCATTTTCGCCTGACAGGCGGTAATGCCCATTTTCCGAATGGATTTCAATATTGTAAGAAGACTCATCGATGGTAAAAGTGACCGGTTGCTCAGGCAGGTTTCGCAGGGTTTCAATAAGAATTTTAGCTGGCACGGCAATGCTCCCTCGTTCCTGGGCATCTACTGCCAATTCAGTCATTACGGTGGTTTGCAAATCGGAGGCCGTTATTTTCAGGGAGCCGTTCTGGATTTCACATAAAAAATTCTCCAGAATAGGAACGACTGGGTTAGAGGCAATTACGCCATTGATAGCGGAAAGCTGCTTGAGTAAAGTAGAAGAAGAGACAACAAATTTCATAGGACAGTTGCACTTAATGTGAGTATTCAGAGAAGCATGTTGTATGCGTTTCCCGAAACAATTTTTTGAGAAGTTCGGAGAGTAAATATAAAAATTTATCCGACAACCTAGCGGACTGAATCCTTATTTTATTCCCAATAAGAAACAAAAAGCCCAACCGGGTGAGGCTGGGCTGTAAATAGCTAAAATAAGCAGTGAAGAAAGTGCTTACGCACTCACTGAAACGCGCTTAAATTTAGACACTTTCATGCCTTTATTCACACTATCCAGGTACTGAGAAACATTCATACTTGAATCTTTCACAAATGCCTGGTGTACCAAAGTATTGTCTTTAAAGAACTTCTTCAATTTTCCCTGGGCGATTTTATCCAGAATATTCTCAGGCTTGCCTTCGGCTTTGGCTTGTTCGCGACCAATTTCCAACTCACGGTCAATAGTAGCTTGGTCTACTTCACTCTCATCTAGGGCAACCGGGCTCATGGCCGCAATTTGCATGGCTACGTCTTTCCCGGCTTCTTCACCTTTGCCATCGGTATTCTCCAGAGCAACTAGCACACCTAGCTTTTTATTAGCGTGGATGTAGGGAACAACAATTTCTCCGCTCATTATTTCGTAAGCACCAATGTCAATTTTCTCTCCAATCTTTCCTACCAGCTCAGTCAGCTTTTCCGCTACGGTCAAGTCATCCAGTTTGAGTCCTTTCAACTCTTCGGCTGAAGCGGGTTTCTCGCGGAAAGCCAAATCGACGATGCTATCTCCGATGCTTAAAAACTCTTCGTTTTTAGCCACAAAGTCAGTCTCGCAGTTTAATGATACCAGCACCGCTTCGGTCTGGTCGTCGCTAGTTTTTATAAATACTACGCCTTCGCTAGTTTCTCGGTCGGAGCGAGAGGCGGATACTTTCTGTCCTTTTTTTCTTAGTATTTCAATTGCTTTATCAAAATCTCCGTCGGCTTCTACCAGTGCCTTTTTGCAGTCCATCATGCCGGCTCCGGTCATTTGGCGAAGTTTGTTCACTTCTTGTGCAGTAATTGCCATAGTTATATAGAATTTAATTGAAAAGTGATAAGTGAAAATTAATAATGGAAAGCTCTTGACGATCCAGTTAACAGTAAGTTGTCGTAAGGCAGTATGCTACTTCAGTGTATTCTGCAACACGCAACTTTTAAACGAAAAGAACATTGACCAGCCTCGCCCGCGAAGAGCCGACAACGATCAATGTTCTGGACGTATATAAATTTGTTGTTTTACTATTGCTTAGGAAGCAGATTCTTCGCTCTTAGCTTCCTCCGGCTTTTCGTCGGCTTCGCGCTTCTTGGCTTCTTCTTCTTTCAGCTTGGCTTCTTCTTTCTGCTGCTTACGCTCTAACAAGCCTTCTTCAATAGATTTGCCAATGTGCTTCACAATCAGCGAGATTGACTTAAATGCATCATCATTTGCCGGAATCGGGTGCTCAACTTGCGTAGGATCCGAGTTGGTATCTACCATCGCAATAACCGGAATATTCAGCTTGTGTGCTTCTTTAATCGCAATATGCTCGCGCTTGATATCTACCACGAACAATGCTGCCGGTAGGCGGGATAAATCAGCAATTCCGCCCAGAACGCGCTCTAGCTTCTCCTTCTCACGGGTAAGCATCAGTCGTTCCCGCTTCGCTAAGTTTTGGTAGGCTTCTTCTTTCATCATTTTGTCAATAGAAGAAAGCTTACGTAGCGATTTGCGGATGGTAGAAAAGTTGGTGAGCATACCACCCAGCCAGCGGTGGGTCACGTAGGGCATTCGCAGTCGCTTGGCTTCTTCCGAAACCACTTCTTGCGCCTGCTTCTTGGTAGCCACAAACATAATTTTCCGACCAGAACGCACAATGTTTTTCACTGCGTTAGAAGCTTCGTCTAGCGAGGCTAGCGTTTTATTCAGGTCAATAATGTGAATGCCATTGCGCTCCATAAATACGTAAGGAGCAATCTTCGGATTCCACTTGCGGGTAAGGTGACCGAAGTGGACTCCGGCATCCAATAAGTCTTTATATTCTATATTTTCCATGAATGTCGATGTTAAAGATGGTGAAGAAATTATCGTTTACTGAACTGGAAGGCGCGACGAGCTTTACGACGTCCGTATTTCTTCCGCTCCACCATACGCGGGTCGCGGGTAAGAAAACCTTCTTTCTTCAGCGGGCTGCGGTGCTCTTCGTTTACTTTAACGAGTGCCCGCGAAACCGCCAGGCGAATAGCTTCGGCCTGCCCTTTGGGGCCACCTCCACCGACATTGACACTAACATCGTAGTTGCTAACTTCTTCTACCAGGGTAAGCGGTTGCTTTACAATGGTTTGCAATATTTCTGAAGGGAAGTACGCTGCAATATCTTTCTTATTGACCGTAACTGCTCCGCTGCCAGGTTTCATATAGATTCGGGCAACTGAGGTTTTGCGTCTTCCGATGGTGTTAATTATATCCATAATTTGTTAGTCAATGTTATTTAGTGATGCTGATTTTCTCAGGCTGCTGAGCCTCGTGCGGGTGCTCGCTACCTTCGTACACGAACAAGCTTTTAAAGACCTTGCGACCTAAGCGGTTTTTAGGCAACATGCCGCGTACTGCTGATTCAATTACGCGAGTAGAAGATTTCTGAATCTCCTGCCGAGGAGTAGAAAATCGCTGTCCTCCCGGGTAACCGGTGTGGCGGATGTACTGCTTCTGATCCATTTTTTTGCCGGTCAGAATTAAGTTGTCCGCATTAATCACAATAACATTGTCTCCGCAGTCTACGTGAGGTGTGAAGCTGGTTTTGTGTTTGCCACGTAAGATACGTGCCACTTCGCTGCACACCCGGCCTAACGGGGCGTCGCCCGCATCAACCACATACCACTGCTTTTCGATGGTCGATTTGTTGGCCGATTGAGTTTTGTAACTTAAAATATCCAATTGTATAATAATTAAAATAGGTAAAACACCTCTCTTGCTAAAGAGGCGACAAAATTAGAAACTATTTATCTTTTTAGCAACTCCTTTTTCAGACTAATCAGAGCTTTTTTTGAATTTGATAACTCGATTGTTCAATGGCTAAATTATTAGTTGCAAAAAGCAGGGGGTTTGGCATAGGGGTATGAACATTTGCTCCCAGCACCGCCCCTCCAGCCGAACCACGGTGACCCTTAGCTTTTCACCTTTCATATCCCATATCTTTTCCTGTTATCCATTATCAGATTTCCATTGTCAACTATCAGTAGCGGTTTTTTTCTAACTGTTTCAGTAGTACGGTAAAGTCCTTGGGGTAGGGAGCCTCTACACCAACCCGTTCCTGGTTTAAAAGTTCGATTTCCAGAGCCTGGGCGTGCAATGCCACCCGTTTGATGAGTGGAAGCTCTTCGGTATCCCGTTTCAGATTGAATTTTCGCTTGACAGATGATAGGTAAAAGGGTTTACCTCCGTACTGCTCATCGCCCACAATAGAAGCATTTAAGCTAGCCAGGTGAACTCGAATCTGATGCATTCGGCCAGTGATGGGTTGGCACTCTACTAGCGTATGCTGTTTATACACTTCTAACGTATTAACTTCCGTTTGGGCCGCCTTTCCACCCCGGTGACTGATACGAACACTCCCTTTGCTATTGGCGTAAATGGGTAAGTCTACCTGGATGTTTTGGAAATTATGAATTCCATCGCATACCGCATGGTAGACTTTCTTCACTTTGCGGTGTTCAAACTGCATGGCTAGTGCCCGGTATGCTTCGGGGTGCTTGGCAATGGCTAAGGCACCGGAAGTTTCCTTATCCAACCGATGACCCACTTGGGCATCTTCAACATAGCCACGAGCCATCTCAATAATACTAAACGGATCGTTACGATCCTCTAGCGTAGATAAGTGCGAAGGCTTATTGATGATAATGTAATCCTGATCTTCGTACAGAATTAGATCTTTAAATTGAATTTTTGCCATAGTGTCCTTCTAACACCCGAGAGTGGGAAATAGTTGAGTAGCTTAGTGCTATAGTTCATGGTGTTACGGTGTTAGAGTATTTGGGTGTTCATGCTCTGATTTTCTCAGTTCAAAATTCTGAGTTTTGCAATTTTGAACACCGTACGATGGTGGGCGGTACGCGATCGCCTGAACATCATCCTACGACGACAGGAACACATTAACACCATAACACTTTAATACTCAAACACTCAAATCACTCCACTTCCTCTGATTCGGGTTGGGAAATTTCTAGAGCGGGTTGGATAGGTTTTTCGCCTCGGGGCAACATAAAGGAAAAGGTAGAACCTTCTCCTACTTTACTTTTAACCTGAACCTCTGATTTATGCGCCTCTACAATGTGTTTGACAATAGCCAATCCTAGCCCAGTACCCCCTTTATTGCGAGCCCGGCTTTTCTCTACCCGGTAGAAACGCTCAAAAATACGCTTAATATCTCCGGTCGGAATACCCCGGCCTTCATCTTGTACTACAATATCGACTCCTGTATCACTCTCGGTAAATAAGATAGTAACAATTTTGCCATCTTGCTTAGTATATTTGATGGCATTTCCTACCAAGTTGATCATCACTTGGTAGATACGTTGCCGGTCGGCGTACACGAAGGTAGCCGGTTGCGTGTTCTCTAATTTTAACGTGATTCCTTTCTTCTCAGCTTCTGACTCTAACTGGTCAAATACTTCCTGTACCGTTTCTTGGATATTGAAATGCTCGTAGTGCATTTTAATACCGCCCGTTTCCATTTGCGATAAAGTGAGCAAGTCTTGCACCAACAGGTCTAATCCATCGAGGCTACGGGCCGCTTTCTTTAAAAATTTCTTACGGAGCTTAGGCTGTTCAGCCGCTCCATCTAGCAACGTATAGACAAAACCTTGCGCGGCAAAAATGGGGGTTTTAAGCTCGTGCGATACATTGGCAACAAACTCCCGCCGAAACTCCTCCATTTTTTTAAGATCGTTAATTTCTTTTTGCTTATGGGCCGCGTAGTCCAGAATCTCCCGATTAATCCGGCGCAGCGGGTTTACGGAACTTTCCAGCTTTTCTTCTTCTACAAAAGATAAATCTTTACGCCTCAATTTATTAATCATTGTGTAGATTTTTTTGATCTCCCGAAAAACCAGAAAATCTAAGGCAACCTGAATAAGGATATAGGAAGAGGAAAAAGCCAGTAGCGAGCCTACCAGTAGTGCTTGGGTAGAGACTCCTTCTACTAGCGATAAAAAAGCGGTGGTAACCAGCGCGATAGAAAACCCCAACAACAGAGCAACTCTTTTTGAACTAAAAAACATGCAGTGTTAACGTGTTATTCTTCCCCACCAAACTTATACCCAACCCCTTTGACCGTAACAATATAGTTGCTTCCGATTTTTTCCCGCACTTTCCGAATGTGAACATCTACGGTGCGTGCTAGTACGTATACGTCTGATCCCCAGATATTTTGGAGTAGCTCATCGCGGCTGTGTACTTTATCAGGGTTTTGAGCTAAGTAGTACAGTAGCTCAAACTCTTTCTTCGGTAAGCTAATCTGCTCATCTTGTACAATGACCATATAGCTAGATCGGTCAATGGAAAGACCATTGACATTAATTTTATTATTTTTCTTCCGTTTTTTCGCTTCCCGACGAAACAGGGCACTAATCCGACTCATCAGTGCCCGAGGTTTAATCGGCTTAGTGATATAGTCATCAGCGCCGGTATCAAAGGCGGCCACTTCGGAGTATTCCTCCGAGCGGGCGGTCAGGAAAACAATAAAAGTGTTGTATAGATCGGGATTTTCGCGCAGCTGCCGACAGGTTTCTACCCCATCTTGGTGGGGCATCATAATATCTAGCAAAATTAGATCGGGAGCAAATTTGGCGGCAATATTAACTGCTTTTCTACCGTCTAGGGCGGTTTTCACTTTGTAGCCTTCCTTAGACAAATTATACTCCAGTAGATCAAGAATATCGGGTTCATCATCTACTACCAGTATCTTATGCTGTTTGGCTGACATAGATTTTTATAATTGGTTATTCAAAGATACAACAAAATTGGATAATGAAAATGCTGCTAGCTACAGCCACAACGTAACTAGTTTGATACGAAACTAGCTGTATAGCAATTTATGTTTGCTCAGTAGATGATTTAGCCTATCAAGCATGAGCCACATTATCTGGTTTATCTTACAAATTTCTATCTTTGCACTATGGCGATCAAAGAGCGGTATATTGATCCTTTCACAGATTTTGGGTTTAAGAAGTTATTTGGTTCTGAACCTAATAAGGAATTACTCATTGATTTTCTAAATGAACTACTTCGGGGTAAAAAGAAAATCAAAAATCTCACGTACGCAAAGAATGAGCAGCTGGGTCATACTTCTGATTACCGGCAGGCCATCTTCGATCTGTACTGCGAAGGTGAACATGGTGAGAAATTTATCATTGAGCTTCAGCGGATTAATCAGCTTTTCTTTAAGGATCGAAGCGTTTACTACTCTACCTTTCCGATTCAGGAGCAAGCTCCAAAAGGCCAGGGCTGGAATTACCGGCTACCGGAGATATTCATGATCGGCATTATGGATTTTGCTCTTGACGATACTCCGTCTGAGCAGTTTCATCACGAGGTAAAACTCATGGAAACCAGTACTAAAGAGGTTTTCTATGAAAAGTTGACATTCATTTATCTAGAAATGCCGAAATTCGAGAAAGATGAAAGTGCAGTACAAACTCACTACGAGAAATGGTTGTTCTTATTAAAAAACTTGAATCGTTTCACTGAAATACCTACCGTACTTCAAGAACGTATATTTAGAAAAGTGTTTGAAATTGCCGAAGTAGCTAACTTAAATGAAAAAGATATGGAAATATACGAAGCAAGCCTGAAACAACGTCGTGATTGGCAGAATACGATGGATTATGCTATACGGGAAGCTGAAGAGAAAGGAGTAGAAAAGGGAATGGAAAAGGGAATGGAAAAGGGAATGGAAAAGGGAATGGAAAAGGGAATGGAAAAGGGAATGGAAAAGGGAATGGAAAAGGGAATGGAAAAAATGAGGGAAAAGCAGCGGGAAATTGCTGCTAATCTAAAAAAAGTAGGAGTATCGGTGGAGATAATTGCCCAATCTACTGGACTAAGTGCTGAGGAAATAAATCGATTGTAATAAATACTCGCAACAGAAAAAGAATAATTCACTACATAAATTGCAAAGTTTCCTCCATGGCCTTGTCCAGTAAATATAATCCACGCGAAGTAGAAGATAAATGGTACCAGCAGTGGCTGGATAAGAAGTTCTTCCATTCCGAGCCGTATCCCGATAAAGAAGCCTACACCATCGTCATTCCTCCGCCTAACGTAACCGGAGTGTTGCATATGGGGCATATGCTGAATAACACTATTCAGGATGTGCTGATCCGCAAGGCTCGGATGGAGAGGAAAGCAGCTTGCTGGGTGCCAGGTTACGATCATGCTTCCATTGCTACTGAAGCTAAAGTAGTAGCAATGCTGAAAGAACGTGGTATCAATAAGTATGACTTGAGTCGCGAAGAGTTTTTAGAGCATGCCTGGGAGTGGAAGGAAAAATACGGTGGAATCATTCTGGAACAGCTAAAAAAGCTGGGAGCTTCCTGTGATTGGGATCGGACTCGTTTCACGATGGAAGGTCATATGACGGAGTCCGTCATTAAAGTCTTTGTTGATTTGTACAACAAGGGGCACATCTACCGAGGCTACCGAATGATTAACTGGGATCCGCAGGCCAAGACATCTCTATCTGATGAGGAGGTTTTGTATAAAGAAGTACAGTCTAAATTGTACTATGTCAACTATCCTATTGAAGGTGAAGACGGTCACGTCACCATTGCTACCACTCGCCCCGAAACCATTTTGGGCGATACGGCCGTTTGCGTGAACCCCAATGATGAACGGTATCAGCATTTGCGAGGGAAGCGAGTTCGAGTTCCCCTGATTGACCGCTCTATTCCAATTATTGAAGATGAGTACGTGACAATGGAATTTGGAACAGGTTGCTTGAAAGTAACCCCGGCTCACGACGTGAATGACTACGAACTAGGGAAAAAGCACGATCTAGAAACCGTAGATGTAATTGCGGATGATGGCACCATGAGCCAGGCCGCACAACTGTACGTGGGTGAGGATCGCTTTGTAGTTCGGAAGAAGATTGGTAAGCAACTGGAAGCCGAAGGGTTTATTCACAAAATTGAAGACTATCAAAATAAGGTTGGCTACTCGGAGCGAACCAGCGCAGTGATTGAGCCCAAGCTTTCGGTACAGTGGTTTGTCCGAATGGATGAACTAGTAAAACCTGCTTTAGAAAATGTGTTGAATGACAACGTTCAGTTTTATCCGGCTAAGTTCAAAAATATGTACCGCACCTGGATGGAGAACATCCAGAACTGGAACATCTCCCGCCAACTTTGGTGGGGGCAGCGCATTCCGGCTTACTATCTTCCCGATGGTGAGATTGTGGTAGCTGAAACGGCTGAAGAGGCGTTGAAACTAGCCCAAGAAAAATCTGGTAATACGTCGCTGGCGATGGATGACTTGAAGCAGGACGAGGATGTGTTGGACACTTGGTTTTCGTCGGGGTTGTGGCCCATCACCGTTTTTGACGGAATCCGTAATCCCAATAATGAGGAAATCAAATTCTACTATCCGACCAATGTACTAGTGACTGCTCCCGAGATTATCTTTTTCTGGGTAGCCCGGATGATTTTATACGGCTACGAATACCGGCAAGAAAAACCCTTCCACGATGTGTACTTCACTGGAATTGTACGCGACCAGCAGCGGAGGAAGATGTCCAAGTCGCTCGGAAATTCTCCCGACCCGCTCAAGCTGATTGAAGAATACGGTGCCGACGGAGTACGCACCGGGATGTTGTTTAGCTCCCCCGCAGGGAATGATCTGCTGTTTGATATCAAACTGTGTGAACAAGGCCGAAACTTTGCCAACAAAATCTGGAACGCCTTCCGGCTAGTAAAAAGCTGGCAGGTAGACGAACAGAAGAAAGATCAAACTAATGCTACGGCTATCGCTTGGTTTGAGGCAAGTTTTAATCAGTCGCTGGTGGAGTTGAAAGATCATTTCGCTAAGTACCGCATGTCGGATGCGCTACAAACGGTCTATAAGTTGACTTGGACGGATTTCTGTTCTTGGTATCTGGAAATGGTAAAGCCAGCTTACGGTGAGGCAGTTGACGCGATGACTTACGAAGCTACCATCGGTTACTTCGAAAAACTAGTCAAAGTGCTGCATCCGTTTATGCCGTTTATCACTGAAGAGCTGTGGCACCAACTGGCCGATCGGGACGAAGACGATTATGTAATTGTTGCCGAATGGCCGCAAGCGGATAAGCAGAAGGATCGAAGGCAGACCGATAAAGTATTACTGCAAGGTGGCGCAGCCGTATTTGAGGTCGTTGGTAACATTCGTAATACTCGTAACACACGGAAAATTGCTCAGAAGGAAGCCCTATCGCTGTTCATCAAAACGGATACCTCGGAGGTTTATCAGCAATTTGATAGTACGATCAGAAAGCTGGCTAATTTGTCCTCTATCGAGTTTGTTAACGATAAGGTAGAAGGTGCTGACAGTTTTCTGGTAACTACTGCAATGGGACAGCCCGATACTTTTTTCATTCCACTGGGTGATGCTATTGATATAGATGCTGAGATAGACAAGCTGGAGAAGGATTTAGAATATCAGTTAGGTTTTAAAGCTTCGGTAGATAAAAAGCTAGGTAATGCCCGCTTCGTAGAGAATGCCCCCCAGTCGGTAGTAGATGCCGAACGTAAAAAACAAGCCGATGCCGAAGCTCGCATTCAGGCCATTCGGGAGCAGTTGAAGAGTTTGCGGGGAGAATCGTAATTATTACATACCATAGCAATAACTAATCACTTGCAATTGGGTAATATTTACAACAACGCCAATGAGAACAGGCTGCCGGTGAGTAAAATCGGCAGCCCTATCTCAGAGTAAGCAAAAGATGCAGGCCCCCCCCGGGGGATTATTGGTCGGGTGATATTATCGCTTTGAAATATTCTACTCTATCCTTCGTAGTTATTCGAATCATATAAACACCACGATCTAACGTACTGGTATCCCAGGAATACTGCTGCTTACCTGCCGTTTGTTTCTCATCAACCAGCATTTGCAATAATGTTCCATCTGTGGAGTAGACCCCCAATTGTACGTAGCTTTGGTTGGCTAATAGGTATTGTATTTTGGCTTGTTGCCTTATTGGGTTTGGAAAGCAGGTCAATGGGTATATTGTCTGATTTTCTTCACCCAACCCAAGTACAGTTTCTACCTTCACATTAAAATTCAATGGCACTATTTTTCCGTATTCGTTGGCAATACTTACTTGAACATTAGTCTGACCGGGATTTCTGGCCTTTAGTACCAGAGAGGCATCGCTGATAGAGGCACTAACGACAAAAGAATCTTCTACCGCGCTATGAAAAAACAACCGTTGATCTGTTGGTTCTACGATAGTCTCCTTTAAGTTAATAGAGTAAGTTTGATTGTAGATCAGTGAGATGTCTTCTAGCTTTCCAGATAGCTCTATTGATGGTACCACTATGATTTTGATACCGAGTGCCCTACTCGTTTCAAGTGAATCGGAAGCGGTTAGTGTGAAGGTTACGTCGCCTATAGTCACTGTCTCAATAAGCAATACGTCTTCCGTAATATTACCCTTAGCTACAGCACTATCACTATTTGTGATATAGTAATGCAAAAGATCACCATCCGGATCGGTAAAGAGTGAATCCAAACTTAGAGTGAGCAGTTGACCTCTTTCTAACAAATGTATTAGCGATTCGCCACTGGCTAATGGAGCTTGGTTAGCAATTGGTGACTCATCTGAGCCTTCGGGAGTGACAATTACCTCAACACTGTATTTTAGCTGTTGACCTAAAATATCTTCAACTACTAACTCAAGGGAGGTAGTACCTATTTCTTTAGTAATTAGTTCTAATAGACTACCCTTTACGTTAACAAACGCTATATCGGTATCTTGAATATACCCCGTGAATTTTAGAGGAAACCCTTCGGGATCCGCAAAATGCTTCGCTAGGTTAATCTGATAGGGTTCACCATGAAGCGACAGATGCTGATTTTGTAGGGAGTCTTCAACGGTAGGAGGCTGATCCTTGGCAACATCCTTACTAGACACATCAAAGAAAATAGGTAATTGCTTTTGAGGTTCTTTTGGGTCATTAGTAGTAAAGTTTATAACCGCAGCATACTTTCCTTCTGTCAATTTATTTCCCTCAATAGACATGGATAAATTGACACTTTCTGATTTTGCAATAGTACCACCATTTGGATCTATGGTAAGCCAGTGTACATGAGGCCTTGTTCTAAATTGAGCAAAAGTGTTACCATTTGAGAAGTATACCCCAGTATATTTATCCTTTCCTAGGTATGTAAAGTTTGTGTAATTATAACGGTTTCCCAAGGGGTTTTGCGCTATGTACCATTTGTCCTTTTGGATATCATATAAATTCCAAGTAGCGCCGGAAGCAACGTACACTAGTTGAGCGTAGGGCTCTACCGTAGACTCGGACGAAAGATTATTAGGAGGCCTTTCTAATGAAGTCCACCGGTTGTCATCGATATTGTACTCCAGAAAAGTGTTTGATGTATGCACAAACAGTCGCCGATTGAAATGAGTCATGCCCAAGTAATTTTGCCAACCATTAATGCTGGTCGCTAAGACAAGCCGCTTATTTTGAGCAGGGTCATAGCGAACTAATTCTCCTTTCGTGTATAATACGTACAAATACGTGCCATCAGAGGCTATTTTACTAGGATAATCACCTGGTTGGCTATTGCCTATATTTAGTTCTGACCATTGATCTTTTGCTATGTTGTATACTGAGATGTTGTTGTTTCGCGGGAAAGTGAAATAGATTAGTTTCTTCAGATACGTGCCATCACTGTGTGACGAAGATGAATAATAAGGTGCATCGGCTACCTTCTCCCAAATGCCGGCTGAAACATCGAATTTATAGAAATTTGCGCTCCTGGTCTCTTTCGCAAAAATGACCCCATCGTTAGGTGCGGCAACGATAGTAGCTGCCTCCTGAAAAGGAGATGATTTAGCTATAAAATTTTCTTTATTTCCAAAAGAATAGTCAGTACTATCGGGGTGAGCTGGTTTGTACTTAGTGTACGTGATGTACGAATCCCAGGATAATGTACTTCCCCCTTTATTTAGAAGCTGTATGGTTCTATTTGCTTCTTGCCCTTCTAATAGTTTTAATCGGATTGAATCTTCGGATAGCTTAACTACTGGTGGGTCTATTCCCTGCCCGGTAAGAAGTATTTTGATGGCTGAACCATCTTTACTATTAGATTTTACTACGATTTCACCATCTATGTTTCCTGCTTGGTTCGGCGCAAAGTTGATAATTACGGATTGCTTAGTAAGCGGTAAAAGTGCAAACTGAGTAGTATTTGTCGAATAGGCATCGTCGGTGCTAGATAATGAACTAACCTTTAGTGTATCGGTGCCTCTATTGTGTATCCACACCGTATCACTTTTACTTAGCCCAGTGTATAGTCCACCAAAGTCTAGCGAGTCTTTAGATACTTCTAGCTTAGGTACTCCTTTTACTTTTATTGTGATAGGTACGGTTATCTCGGAATTTTTAGGGTCATTGGAAGAGATGACTAGTTGCCGATAGTAGGTTCCCGAAAAGAGCTTTTGCGATGTTATAATTAGTGGTATTTCTACTGAAGATCCTTCTGCTATCGTGCCACCCGCCGAATGTTCTATTTGAAGTTGGGATTTAGAAGCGTGTAAAGCGTAGTTCGTAGCATTGTAAAGAAACGGTCTTCCGTTCGTATTTTTGTTCTTATAGAAATTTTCCCAGTACATAGTACTAGCAATAATTTCTCCCTGACCTATGGAGTAAACTGCTGTAGTAGAATGGTTATTTCCCACGGCTGATGTTAAAATCTGGCTAGTGGAAGGTAAATTTAGGATCCTTCCACTACTGGTACGGTTGTTAACATGAGTGACTACATCAGGTATTTCTTGGGTAATAATGTGCTCGAGTAATTTTCGGTCGGCAGAACTGTAGAACCCATTATCCAGTAGTACTCCGCTAGGAGCTTGCACATCATATCGGCCTACGATCATGTACTGAACTACTCCGCCCTGAGCTACATAAGTTTCAAACTTATCCTTATGGGTATTTAGTAAATTGCTGTTGGTGTAGTTTTGCCCACCGGTGACCATAATCAAGTCATAGATAGAGAAATCCCGCTGACTAATTTGCTGATGGCTGATTACATCTGGGGTGACTCTGAATTCTTTCTGTAAAAAATCTTTCAATGAAACCCCCCAATTGAATTGCGCCTGAATCACCAGCACTTTAGAGGTAGTATCCGAAGTATGATAGGTTAGAGAGTCTGGTGTAATTCTAGTACTCATGTTAAAGACGAGCGTACTTTTCCCTTGACTATTGTCTATGGCCACTTTCTTTTCCAAACTTTCACCGTCTGACATGGAAACAAACAGTGAATCGGGAGTTACCTGAATATAGGGTGGCTCCAAAGTGGTAGAATCAGCGATATTAGAAAGAGATGAAACCAGTCCGTGATAGTCAATCACTTTAATAGCCCAATAAAGTTTCGTGCTATATGGTAAATCTGGAAAGGTATGCACTTCCTTCTCCCCGGATGCTTTGGGATTTATGGACTGAGAGACCGGAGTTGCCTCGTCAAAGTTTTTTTCGGTAATTGCCTGGGTAGAGTACCGGATATCGTAAGCTCTAGCCACTCCTTTCTGACCATCAGCTCCACTAGCTGTCCACCGTAAGGTCATGCTTTCTACCGCTACCGAGCCAACAGTTAGATTAGTGATAGCCGCTGGAGCCACCTGACTGTCATCTAAATTGATGGCTCTAAAAGCATTTAGTCGACCAGCCCCCTAGCTGTCCTACGTAAGTAGGGTTTTGTTCGTCAATATTATCAGCTGACGATAGCAAAAGCGTTTTTACTTGGTCGGGTTTAAAACCTTCTTTACCAAAGTGAGAAACCAGCAATGCTGCCACTCCGGATACATGGGGTGCGGCCATAGAAGTTCCCGATAGATAATTGTACGAATTATTAGTATAGGTGCTCAAGACCGAAGATCCCGGAGCAGAAATTTCTACCCAATCCCCGTAGTTTGAGAAATCCGACTTTTTGTCGTGATGATCGGTAGAAGCCACCGCAAAACAAGATTCGTAAGAACTAGGGTATCGAGGGTTAGATGATCGGTTATTGCCCGCAGAAAATACGACCAATCCACCGGCCATTGGTCCGATTTGAATATTCTTATCGTAATTTTCGGTAGTATTATCGTAGCCCGCCCGTTTCACAAAGTAGTCAATTGCATCTTCCAGCACTTTACTTGGTAATCCACCGCTCCAGCTATTCTGGGCAATTACGGCCCCATTATCAGCCGCATATATAAATGACTCTGGAAAACCACCCTGTCCTCTACTTCCGAATACCGCACACGACATTAACCTTACGCCAGCATCTGCATCGGTTCCACCCGCAATTCCAGATACTCCTTTTCCATTATTATTAGTGGCTCCTACTGTTCCACCCACGTGTATTCCGTGATAATGAGGAAAAAAATCACCTCGTTGATCGCCAAAGCCGTACCCATGAATATCATCAATGTACCCATTGTTATCATCATCCACCCCGGGTTTGCCCTGCTGTTCTTGTGTATTTACCCACATACCACCTTGAAGGTCTTCATGGTTGATGTCCATACCACCGTCAATAATGGCTACCACTACTTCACTGTCTCCTGTTTCTACGCTCCAAGCTGAAGTAAGCTTAATATCGGCTCCTTTCGTACCACCCGACTGCCCCGTATTTTCGTAGTGCCACTGATCCTTAAATCGGGGATCGTTCATAGTGGCTTCTGGTAATTTAGTAACTTCCAAGCTCATTTCGTAAACAGGCTCAGCCCACTGAACTGAATTAATCTGCTTATACGCCTGAATCAACTGCTGAATATCTTGCCTCACCGTATCCTGAAATACAACCTCGTACCACTGATGAAGCTGATGCGAACGATGAGCGTACTCGTATTTTCCGGCGGAAGGAAAAACGCGCCTAATAATGCTCACACCAAACAGTTGATTGAGCTGATCTAGTTTAGCTTCTTGGGTAAGCGTAATATCTTTTTTGGATAGGTTCTCCAACCTATTAGCGAGTTCTTCTTCCAGTTGTATATAAAGCCTGGTAGGATTTACCGTGGTTTCCTGAGCATATAAAGTCAAGTTGAGATGTACTAGTGGGAGAGCGAAACACACGATAAATACGGCACGTAATATTTTTTTCATTTATAGCGATTTTCTAATAAAAAAGTACATTGACACAATTAGTGAAATAGTAATAAATAGCTATATTATATAGGTAATAGTTATATAAAAAGTTATTTATTACAATAATATGCAATTTTATAAATTATAAATATAAATAAAAGGTACATTAACTATATTGAGAAAAAATATTATTTTTATGATTTTATTTTTATCTTGCTAGGTTTGTTTACGGCTATGGATGATATTGATCAGTTGGGAAGGTGACTGCTAAACACCTTACTTAGTAGTGTATCTCTAGATTGCTGCTTCTATCTCAGAAAGAAACATAAGACAGAAATTAGGCGAGGAAAGCTGCTCGATAGAACATGATTTGGAGAAGGGTTATGGTTTCAGTCAATGAAAGCTTAGGTGGCCAGTAGCATACGAAGAGTTATTCTTAGCAGATAGTGTAGGCGGAATAGAAGATGTAAACAGATACTGAAACTCGCATATGAGCCATTCAGGAGCAATCGAGCAGATTACTAGGCGAATTGTAGTACGATTGAATAGTATTCATACTACCCAATTGTACAGACACTTTGTCTTGAGATAGAATTTCTCCGGGTGAGCGATAGCAAATTCCGGGGTCTTTGTGGGAGGTACCGGAATTTGCCGAGCATTAGTTGCTATTGCTTACCTACTCAATTTTCATTGTACCCAAATGTTTTGGATCCAAGTACCTTCTTCCACCAAGATTCTCTTTTGATTATAATATTGTCTTCGATTGTAGATTTATAAATGTCTAGTATTGAATAGTAAAAATTGCTTTTTATATGATCGAAGCTCAACTTTTTTAGCCCCTCATTCCCTCCATGACCATTATTCAAATATTGTGACCATCTCCCGTGTAGCATGTTAGTTCCGTAGGCAGAGCCAACGTACATCTTACCATTGCTGCTATCCGTTATCAAGTAAACACCTTTCTGATTTTCTAAAGCAGTTTTCCACACATTCTTATGTAGTACCCTTTTTAAGTCCTGCCAAGACAGATACACGTTTTCATAACCTGGGAAGAGGTCATCGTCAAAGGTGCTTTCCAATATTTGGACAACTTTGCACTTATCAATTACACTTTCAGCTTTTCTGATTACTTGTCTAGTATTCTCCTTAAATTCAATAACAATTCTGCCAAAATACTTTTCATACTCACGAATTGTCTGGTATTCGTAACCAACTTGGTTGAACTTGTTCAAGTCCTTTGTGATCCGACTGATGTCAAATAATAGCCATTTGTAATTCTCGATAAGTACGAATCCGATCGTGACTTGACCTTCGTAATACGACCGTTTGGATGAGTTCCAAAATTGCCACTGCAAAAGCTCTTCTCTGTTCTCTTTAAAAATATCTATTGGATCTTTAACCCCATTTGATACGTTAAATTTGACTTTGGTATTCTCGATTTCGCTTAATTGCAATATGTCGTTTAGTAGAATATCCATTGGGAAGTATAGGTTACTATTAAACTGAAATTTTAAATTTCATTAAGGTACAGAAGATAAATAGGATATTAAAATTTGTTGCGATTGCTGCCGGAGAAACTAAGTTATCATTCGTCAGCACTTGATTCGGCAAGTGTATCCTTAAACCCTGGTGTTCTGCGGTGCCGGGTAGCTTGCTCGAAGGCGTAAGCAATTTGAATAAGCTGCGGTTCCTGATAAGCCGAAGCAAAGAACGATATGCCCACGGGCAACCCGTGAACAAACCCTGCCGGAACCGTAACGCTAGGGTAACCCGCCATCGCTGCCGGAGAAGAGCTTCCTCCTAGAAAATGATCTCCGTTTACCACATCAATGGGCCAGGCAGCACTGCCACTGGGAGCAGCGATAGCATCTAAATTATGTTCATTCATTACTTTATCGATACCATCCTGGCGGGATACGCGCTGAACCTTGGCTAAGGCTTCCTGATAGGCACCTTCGTCCAACCCACCTTTTTCTTGGGCTGACTCAAATATTTCCTGCTGAAAATAAGGCATCTCATCGCTCGAGTGTTCCTTGTTGTAGCGAATTAAGTCTTCCAAGGTTTTTATGGTGGGGTGATTACGTTCGGCTAGGTACTGATTCAGATCGTATTTGAATTCATAGAGTAGTACTTCATAGCCAGCTCCGCTGAGTTCGCTTTGAGGCATTACCGTTTCTAGATCTATTAAGGTAGCACCCTGTTCTTTCATCGCTGCTAGAGCTGCTTCCAGTCGCTTGTCTACCACTTCGTGAAAACCGAAGTAAGATCGTCCAACTCCGATTCGTTTACCTTGCAATCCGTCTGCGTCTAAAAATTGCGTATAATCCTGGTAAACCTTTCCTTCACTTTCTTGGGTGATGGGATCACGAGCGTCAGTTCCAGTAAGTGCACTCAGCAAGATAGCTGCATCAGTTACGGTGCGGGTCATCGGCCCGGCGGTATCTTGGCTGTGGGAGATAGGAATAATTCCTGAGCGACTGACTAATCCAACCGTAGGTTTGATACCCACAATTCCGTTAGCCTGAGAAGGACATACGATAGAGCCATTGGTTTCGGTGCCAATCGCGACTGTGCATAAATTAGCCGATACGGCTACACCGGAACCAGAGCTAGAGCCGCAGGGGTTACGATCTAAAACATACGGATTTTTTACCTGTCCGCCCCGCCCACTCCAACCACTAGACGAACGGGTAGAACGAAAATTCGCCCACTCACTGAGATTGGTTTTTCCCAGCAATACTGCTCCGGCTTCTCGTAACTGTTGTACCAAAAAGGCATCTTGAATAGGTTTTGAACCTACCAACGCTAGCGATCCAGCAGTGGTTTCCATTTGGTCGGCAGTGTCAATATTGTCTTTAATCATTACCGGAATGCCGTGCAATGGGCCACGAACTTGTCCCTGTTTCCGCTCTTCGTCCCGTTGGTCGGCAATAGATAGAGCCTCAGAATTTACTTCAATCACTGAACGTAGGGTTGGGCCTTGCTGGTCAACTTCTTCAATGCGCTGAAGATAGCTTTCTACGATAGCACGGGAAGTAAACTCTCCAGACTCCATCCCAGCTTGTAAATCAGCGATGGTAACTTCTACCACATCAATAGTATGGGGAGTGGTTTCTGAGGAGCAAGCGAGCGGTAAGTAAGCTAACGTGGCAGCAGCACTGCTTCGTTGAATAAAAGTGCGTCGATTCATGTGAGCAAGATATTGCAGAGAGGGCGTAATGCCAAACTCACTCGATCAGGAGACGACGCTGAAGAACCCGCTGAGCAGTCTGAATCTCCAGTAAGTAAAGTCCGGCAGGCAGTGCAGCTACATCAATACGACTTTTGTTTTGGTTCGGTAGAGATTGATTCCGTATTGTGTTTCCCTGCGGGGCGAGCAAACGATAGGCAATCGGGCGTTCGGCGGTAGCTTCGCTCTCTAGAAACAACGTCTGGGAAGCCGGAATGGGGTACAGACGAATATCATCAATCAAATCATCGTCCAAGCTGGTAACGGTTTTACCAGCGTCTATAGTGAGTACAAACTCATCACTCACGTTGGCTGCCGAAGTGTCGGTAGCGGTTACTTTAATTGTTAGTTCTCCGGCTTCAGAAGACGTACCACTCAACGTATTGGTAGACACATCAAAAGCAAGCCAATCGGGTAGGGGAGTGTCATCGGCGAGGGTAGCAGTTAAGATAAGTGTATCTCCGGGGTTAGCATCCTGAAATGTGCCCGCCGGAATCACGAAACTGAACGCAGAGTCTACTGTAGATTGCTGATCGTCGATGGGTTGCGCTACGGTGGGGGGAGTGTTTTCTACGGGCTCGGTAGTCTCACTTTGGAGAGCATTATTGCGGTACCAAGCTAGTTCAGTATCATTCAATACCACCAAGTCTGTATCGGTGTCCCGATCAATATCGTGCTTGAATAGTAATACATCGGCACTAGTGAATTGCTCAATCACGGTATACTCTCCGAATCTGGTACTGCCGTTTAGATTTTTCAGATAAGCCAACTCTTGCTCCCCCTCAGTATCATTCACTAGTACCAAATCTTGATCTAGGTCATCATCAATATTGAGAAAGAGCCAGGGAATGGCGGTAAAATCGTAGCTATCGTCAAATGTTAAGGTCTGTTCTTGGTAAGTGCCATCATTGTTGGCAAGATACAGCGTGATTTCAGCTTCAGAAGCTAGTAGAAAGTCAGCCAAGCCATCGCCATTGATATCTTCAATACGATCGAAGGGAAAATCAGGATTTTGCAGTACATCAAAGCCACCTTCCGAAGATTGGGTGTAGATGATACCATCAACAACCAAATCGGTGATTCCGTCTCGGTTCAAATCGTAGACCTCTTCTAAGATTCCAATAATTTGCGTCTCAACCAATTCGTACGCGCCGTCAAGTTGGCCTGCCAGCAAAAACACTTCACCATCTACACTAAGCGAACGATCGGTAAAGGCTACATCTGGGCGAGCGTCACCGTTGAAGTCGCCAGCGTAGTACGTAGCATCCAACGTTCCGCTGTACAGTGTATCTTTCGCACCTACGCTACCGTCTTCTTGGAGTGTATAGCGAAAAATACTTTGTCCTTCGCGGGCATCGCCCCCCATCAGTAGTAAATCGGTACGCTCGGGTGTTTCTAATATGGCTGCATCGCCGGGAATGAGGGTATTGAGGGCGAGTAGCTTGGGCAGAGCGGTTAGTGTACTATCTTGGTTCGCAAAGCTTAGCACCCGGTTGCTACTACCTTCGGTCACCATCATTTCGGGGAAACCATCCTGATTGAGATCGCCAAAATTAACGAAAGTGCCCACTTCGCCGGAAGACGCTAAGGGCAACGCTCGGCTATCGGTCAAGTACCGGGGAGTAGAGAAATTGGCTTGCCCCAGATTTTCTTGCCACACTAACTCGCTAGGAGTACGCAACAAAATGTCTAACTGCTGATCGTTATTGAAATCAACGTAGGAGCCGGTAAGAAGCGCGTCATTTAGCAGGCGAGGAGTAAATTGAAGATCGCCAGTATTTTCGTACCAACCCACGTATTGATCGAAATCAGACTCTGCACGAGCGAATGCCAGTGCAAATGTAAAACTGGCGAGTATATCCAAATCCCCATCTTGGTCAATATCGTTGATTTGTACGTTCTGAGGCGAGAGGTCAAACGCTTCCAATTCAACCAAGCTGCCTTCCAGTACAAATTCATTACTTGCGTTAAACGAGTAGAGCTTAGGCGTAATAATACCGTCGTCTCCAGCGGTGGCGTAAGAGATTACTAATTCGTTGGTATCATCTCCGCCCAGATTACCTACTGTTATATCGGGAATAGAAAGGGAAGTTTCGTTAGTAATAGCCGTGGTATCAGAAAAAAACGTGCCGTTTCCGGTATTGCGTAGCCACACCACTCGGTTGTCGGTCACGTTAGTGGTAAACAAATCGTTTTGCCCATCTTGGTCAAAATCGGTAATCTGGATTAGCTCACCTAAGGCTATCAGAGCAGATTCTGCAAAATTAAGCTCACCCTCGTTGCTGATTAAAAATAGCTGATTCTCAGTATCAAATGCCGAATAAACGAAATCAACCAGCCCATCACCCGTAAGGTCAGCCACTTCAAACGTTTCACCAGTGTATTCGGTAATGAGCGGTGCTACCGCCGAAAATCCATCAGCCCCCTGGTTCTGGTACCAACTAATAGTGTTATTTGCTGCTTGGAGAATCACGATGTCTAGGTTACCATCGTTGTTGATATCGCTCACCCGAGTATTCTCCCATTCTTCTACGTTCGTGGCTACGTCAATTGATTGAGCAAAGTTACCACTACCCTCGTTGAGGAGTACGCGGTAATTACCAGTGCAGCATTCCTCGCCTTCGTTAGATTGAAAGGTTAGCAAATCGGGAGCGGTATCTCCGTTAAAATCAGCAGTGAGCACTACGTTTTGTTGGTCGCTACTGCTGATTAAGCTCACTTTGGGTTGAAAGGTGTTCTGGGCTAGTGTTCCAAAATGAGATAATAAAACAATAGCTATAATATAAATAGTGATACGTCGCATACAGGTCAGTGTTAAAAATGCAGTAAGTAAACCGCAAAAATATACAAATTTTGAATTACGTCATGTTTTTCTAAAACTGTCAGTTTTAGAAAACACAGAGTACTCTTACTGATCTGATAAGCGGAAATATGCTGCAAAACATACTTTGCAGAAAAAAATAACCCTCACTCCTAAGAATAAGGAGTGAGGGTAAATTAGTGAAATAATCCAATACTGCCAAAAAGCCTGGGAGTAAGTTAGTTTTAGTTACTCGATCAGAATCCGGGTTTGGTGCAATTTTCGGTTAGTTTGTAATTCTAGCAAGTACATGCCTCCGGTCAGGGCCGATACATCAATGCGAACATCATTACTCACTCCCGGGCGAAGCTGTTGGGTAGCTACCACTTTTCCCTGTACATTAATAAGTCGGTACGATTGGAGCTGCATCATATCCACTTTGCCTTGAATGAAAAGGGTGCGGCGGGCTGGTATTGGATAGATATTCCACTGGCGGGATATGTCATCTCCAAGAGCTGTAACTCCCTCTACTGATAGCACAAACTCATCACTAACACTTTCTCCCGCAGTATTGGTAGCCGTGATGCTAAGCGTAAGCGACTCATCATTGGGTGGAGTGCCACTGAGGGTATTCGTCTCCGTATTAAAAGTAAGCCACTCCGGCAGTGCTGTGCCATCAGCCTGAGTAACCGTGATCTGCAAATCGTCTCCACGAAACACATCATTCGGGATTTCTAAGGTGAATGCTTCATTAATCGCTGCTTGCTGATCGTTAACGGGGTTAATTACCCCGAGCACGTCGATACTACCTGCCGGAGCCACCGAAATGGCTAGGGTTCTAACGTACACTCCACCCTGGCCGTCGTCGGATTGTACTTCGACAAGATAACTGTTCTGAGCAGCAACATCGAGGCTAGCTGTACTCACTAATGTATCTCCGTCAATTGAAAAGGGAACCTGTCCGTTACGGTTCAGCACCTGATACTGGTGCTCGTTGTCTGTATCGGGGTCAGTGGTGCTTAATACTCCTACCGGGGTTCCCGAAGGTTGACCTTCTTCAATGCTAGCGTTACTAATCACAATATTGGTGGGTACCCGGTTAGGCTGATCTTCTAGATTGTTGATGACTACGGTAAACTCTTTGCTAAAAGTACCGCCTCGGCCATCGTCGGACCGGATACGAATGCTGCGCTGGCTTAGCGTTTCGTAGTCGAAGCTGATTGCCGACCGCAACTCATTCCCCTGGATGAAGAATGAGCTATTATCGGTGCTACCGCTACCATCAACTAATTGGTAGGTAAAGATCGCGTTATCGGGGTCTTCCGTGAGCAGGGTGCCTACCAGGGTACCCGCTGGCCGGTTCTCGTCAATGGTATTTGCATTTAGGATAATATCGGTGGGGGGCTGGTTGGGGTTATCAGCTTGATTGATTACTTCAATAGCAAAGACACTAACGAATTCACCACCTTTTCCATCGTCGGTTTTTACCCGAATAGAGTATTCCTGCTGCTCTTCATAATCCAAACTTTTTACGGTTTGTAACTGGTCATCTTTAATCTGAAATAAGCCATTACCGGTATCACCTTCCCCTTCTACTAACATGTACGTATGCTCATCTTCAGCATCGGTATCGGTGGTAGTGAAGGTGCCCACTACAGTATTGGCTGGTTGATTCTCTTCTATTTCAGTTTCATTAAGCTCGATCGCTGTAGGGGTACTGTTCGTGCTTTCGTCCAGATCGTTAACGGTAATGGTGAAGGCTTTCGACAATCTACCACCGTTGCTATCATCAGCCTGAATGCGAATTTCATACTCGCTTTGCGCTTCGTAGTCAAATGCTTCGCGGGCAATGAGCTCTTGACTACTGCCAATTGCAAAAGCATCATTGTCATCACTGCCTTCACCACCCACAAACGAAAGCGTATGATTATCTTCGGGATCAGCATCAGTAATAGTAAATTCACCTATCACCACACTCGATCCGCTATTTTCGTCTACGCTAGTAGCCGAAAGTGTAATGTCGGTAGGGGAGTTATTCGTATCGTCTACATTGCCTATTTTAATGGTGAAAATTTTAGCGAACGTCTTTCCTCGGGTATCCGTGGTTTGCACTCGGATGCTGTATACCGAATCAGTCTCGTAGTCAAAAGTAGCCTGGGTGATTAGGGAATTGCCATCAATGCTAAATGAGCTGTTGTCATTATCGCCTTCCCCATCTACGAGTGCGTACACAAAGCTATCACTAATGTCGTCATCATCCGTATTGAATTTTCCCACTTCGGTACCCACCGCCTGATTTTCGTCTACAATATTCTCAGTCAAACTAATGTCGCTGGGAGCTTGGCTGGGGTTAATGGTAATTTGGGTGTTTTTGGTAGTAAGCGGAATGGTCTGCCCTTCGGCGTTCGCGGAAGCTTGCCCTACCGGATCGCTAGTGAAGGAAACATCGGTGCCACTTTCTTCATTCCCGACCAGTACCAGCTGGAGCGAAAGCAAGGTGCTACCATCGGCTTTGGAGGCTCCGCCCGGATTGTTCCAAGTGATACCTATTTTTCCGTTTTCAGTACTGTTAAGTTCTAGCGTAAAGTTTTCATTACTTTCTATATCAGCATAAGTGGCTATTTCGGAGTCCCACGCCAGGGAAAATGAAAGAGAAGCAAGTTCAGCAAAACCACTTTCAACTTTTAGCGGAATAGCAATAGTGTCTTGCTGTAAGCCCTCCTTACCCTCTAAGGCAAGCGATAACTCGGTAGGGGCTGTGTCAGTGAATTGGTTTTCATACTCATAAATAAAGCCATCCCCGCCTACTACCAAATCACGATCGCCATCATCATCCATATCGGCTGAGCGAATAACGGTGGTGGATATAGCTTCAATAAGCTGATCGGCGGAGAAAGTGCCCTGCCCGTCGGTATTTTCTTTCCAAACTAGGTTCCCCACATTGTTGTACACAAAGTCGGCATCACCATCGTTATCTATATCGGTAAAATGATAGGCATTTTGGGGAGAAAGGTCTAAGGCTTGCTGCTCTCCAAATGTGCCCTCACCCAAGTTCTGGTACCAGTACGAAGTACCTGAAGTAACGGAAAGAATATCATCCCGCCCATCTCCGTTCAAATCAAGTACTTGGTTACCCCCAATGCTGAGTACCTGTTCTACCGTTCCATCACCTAAGCTTCGGTAAGTGGCATTGCTACTAATGAAATCATCAATTCCATCGTTATCGTAGTTGATGATTGCATTGAATACTGGGATTTCACCTTCTCGCGTGTAGCTGCCGTTACCATCATTGGTGTACCACTGATTATACCTAGAATCTGACAATATCACATCTATGTCATTATCCGAATCAAAATCGGTGAGCAGTAGGTCGAGGGGAAGTGGTTCGCCGAGGTAGGCAAGGGTATTATTTTCTTGATAATAGTTTGATGTCTGATTGTACCAGGAAAAATATACATAAGAAAGTTGTTCGTGGGTTACAAATAAATCTCGAGTACCATCACCGTCAGCATCAGCTGAGTTTAATCTCGAGCTCCCTTCATAGTCGTATTCATAATACTTGACAGTTGTGGCAGCGTATGTACCCTCACTCTTGGCATGGTTCATTACTTTGGCACCACTCGTAGATACAATGCTGATACCGTTCCCATCTAAGTCATCTATCAGTAAATCGCTAATTGGTAGCTTAATATCCTGGTCAATAGACTGGTAGTTATGCACCAACGTTTCTTTATTATTCAATACACCTGCTTCAATCCAGATAAAATCGCTATCGAAGTTATTCTCTTCCAGTGAGGAGGAGGAACCTCCAAACCACCAAGGGGCTATGAAAAAATCTACTTTGTTATCTGAGTTGAAGTGAGCAAACCTGACGGTATGATGCTCAATGAGTCTGCGAGCCGCAGTTTCCGCCCAGTTATTTATATTTTCAATCCATAGCAATGTTTCATTACCGCCAAGATCAGCGCAAGCTCCGTACTCTGAGCTTATGTACAGATCCAGATCACCATCGCCGTCAATATCTTCCGGATAATATTCATCTATGTAGTCAACATCTAAGAAGGTTCCTTCATTAAATCCAGTAATGTAATTTGGTGAAGGGGAAAATTGATTACCCGTATTTTTGTAGAACCACAAGTTGGAAGAAGCACAGCCCCAACTATCCGTTAAAACCAAGTCTTCCGTACCATCGCCATCCATATCCGCGAACTGCGGTTCCCGTATCTCATCAAAATACTCTGCTTCTAACTTCTGAAATGTATAAGTGCCATCGGTTTCTCTTCGGTAAACACTCACAAAATTACCTAGTAAGAAAATATCTTCGTCGCCGTCCTGATCAAAGTCATAAGTAAAGATAGAAGTAAGGTTTTCATCTTCTGGGTTTAGTAGGGCAGTAGGTGAGCTAAAGGGGTCGCCAAAATTATTTTTACCCCACAGCACCCCAGTTTCGGTTAATATCAACAGGTCAGCGTACTGATCATTATCTACTCGGCTTAGTGTGTAGTCAACCACCCCGTAAGAATCAAAGTTGTTTAGTATGTTCGCTTCCCATTTAAACGAGGCCCCCTGATTTCTTAACCACCCCAGTTTGTTCGCCTCTTCCTGGCGTAGTGTTAGATCAATTCGTCCGTCACCGTCAATATCTTGAGCTCGTAAATCTAACCAAGGTTCCTTTTTCTCTTCTTTTATTAACTGCCCAGTATTGAAGTTTCCGCTTCCATCGTTGGAACGGATAAGGTAGCGAAGCAGGGTTGAGCCAGATGTGCTTTCATCTTCTACTACGATGACATCACTTACTCCGTCTTGATTGAAATCGGCTACCAGAACAGGGGCTTGTACTTCTTGCTGAGAAGAGACTACCTGCCGTCCTCCAAACTGAGCCACCGCTGGAAGGGTAAACAGAAAAAGTAAAAAACAGAATAGTGAACAGGTAAAATTGTGTATCATAAGGTTAGTTAGTAAAAAAGTTAAATTCTATTTTGAATTAAATATATAAGTAACTTTATCTCGAACAAAGTGTACGTCAAAATTTCCCTGAAAATACGGTGAAGAAAAAGATAGTAGAGATTTGAGCCAAACATTTAGGAAAAGTTTTTTCAGTAAAACTACGAGGCGTAGGGCGATTGAAGCAACCTTGCAGCTGATGTTATTAGTACCATCAGACTAATAAGTTGTAACCTCTTCAAGCTTGGTGAAGAGCTTTTTTTGCGAGATAAGTTGATTCCTCATCTACCGGAGTGTATCAGTAGCTATCTTTAAAGACCTCGCCGTCCGGATGATAATCAAAGAAGCCTCGAGGAGCGTAGAACTAAATTGTAGCAAGTCAACCTAACTTATTAGCAATTCGCAGCAGGGTATTCCAGTTACGAGTTGTGATGTTTTTACCAAATAGTTGCTCCAATGCTCCCATTCCCTTGGTAGTTTGGGTAACAGATAGATCTAGCAGGCTGCAAACTGTTCTATCTCTTATATCAAAAATGCGGTACGAGTCATCTTCCGTAGTCCAAGGTAACGTCAGATCATTGGAAGGTTCCTCTTTCAGAAAAGAAACATATTGCCGAATGTTCTTCGTCACTTCAATATTTTGAAATGGATTTGCTTCTAGCAGATGGGTAATTACTGCGGCACTTCTGACCAATACTGGAACAGGAAACCCAAAAGATTGCTTTAAATCCTCGGCAATCATTTTCTCTAAGGTGTCTTCCTTGCTTTCGGCAGTGGAGAAAATGACGTTGCCCGAATTAAGAATCGTGACTACTTGGGTAAAGCCTAAAGCTTCCACTTGTTTCCGAAGATCAGCCATAGGTACTTTTTTGTGTCCGCCCACGTTGATACCTCGCAGAAAGGCAATATATTGGTTAGTATGGTTCATTTAATTCAGCAGTTTTTGGATAAAATGATTGAGTCGGTAATACAAGCTTACTATTTTCGGATGAAAAATGGTATTTGCGTATCAAATTCCAATTTTTAACAGATAACTCAATTAATCCTCTGTCCATTTTCAACGGTCATGCCTTTACTATTCTTATTAGCAAGCCTGGGTGTGATAAACGGTAGCTTGGTAGGACTGTATCTCATTGTTAAAAGGCCAAGAGCAGTAGTAGACAGCTATTTTGGGGGACTACTGTTGGCACTGAGTATCCGTATTGGCAAGTCAGTATTTTTCTATTTCAGCTCTGAGGTAGATCAACTAATTCTGCAAATTGGTCTTTCAGTCTGCGTATTCATTGGTCCCTTTTTCTATCTCTACTCCAGAGCACTGCAACGGCAGGAGCAAAGCTTCCAGCGAAAAGACATACTGTTATTGCTATTTTTAGTATTAAGTGTCCTGATGGTAGGGCTAGTTTATCCTTATCGTACCTATCCTGAAATCTGGAACGGATACATCATCTACGGAATTTATACAGTCTGGCTGTCTTTCACTTTGTTAGGTTTATACTACAACGGAAAGATGCTGCACAGATTGATTTTCCAGCCTTGGGTTATGAGCCATAACCAGCAGTATATTGCGGCTATCGCTCTGGCAATGCTATTAATTACAGCTACTTATCAGACGGCTTTATTCGTAGGGTTTACCTACATTTGGGGATCTCTCATCTTTTCATTTACCTTTTATTATCTGATGGGCCGGGTTTTTATTTCCCGCAAATCGGTGACACCGCAAGTCCCGGCTCGTCCGCTGGAGAATGGCTCGGCACTATTAAATCAAGTAGATAAGCTGATGGAATTAGAGAAGCCATATACAAATCAGAAACTAAAGCTGGATGAACTGGCTGCCCAGGTTGCTATTCCTAAGCACACACTCTCGCGAGTACTTAATGAAGTGTACACAAATGGTTTTTCCCACTACATTAAAGAGTATCGGGTAAAGGAAGCTCAGCGACTCATTGCCACTCGTCATGATTTATCCCTCGAAGGAATTGGGTACGAAGCTGGGTTTAATTCTAAGTCAGCTTTCTTTGAAGCCTTTAAGAAAGTAGCTAATTGCACTCCTGCTGAGTATAAAAAATCAAGATAATGATTGCCGAAGATCGGGAAAGTTGTCCAGAATGATCGTTCAGGACTTCTTGGCCACCCAATCGCCTGGCTAAGAAAGGTCTGGTCCGTATTCTTGGGTGAATTTTAACTCAATACATCCATGAAACGAGCAACCTTCTCAAGTATCTTACTTTTATTATTCAGTCTATCTGCTTTAGGACAAACTGATCAGGATTTGATAAAGGAGGTCATAAACAAATTTATTGACGGCACTACCTACAACTATCCTGATACTATTACATCGGCATTTCATCCGGGCACCTCTATGTTTCTGTACAATGGCAGCGACACAGTTTGGTCAGTTACCTCTGAAGAATACGCCTCTTGGTATTCCCGAAGAGCCCCCGGCACTCCCAATGACCGAATTGGTAGTATCAGTAGTATCGATGTGGTGCTCGATGTAGCCTTTGCTAAAGTACAATTTATCATTCCTTCTTTTGGTAACCGTTACTATGACCTACTACTACTGAAGAAAATCCAGGGCGAATGGAAGATTGTGGCTAAGTGTACTTCGGCAGAGCCTATCCCTCAAACCCCACAAGAAATGAGGGCTCAGCCTGTGAAAGAAACAGTCATGGATGGCTTCGATAGACCTTGGAGTATGGCCCTTTTATCGGAAGAGGAAGCAATTATTGCTGAAAAGGATGGTGATTTGCTAAAAGTTAATACAACTACCAAGAGGCGACAGAAGATTAGTGGCTTGCCTGATGATGTAGGGCGGGAAATACTGATTGATACGACTATGCACCAGCCAGGAGTGTTTCCGTCTAGCACCCACGGGCAGCACCATAGTTTTAATGCCGGATGGTTTCAGGTACTGCTTGATCCTGATTTTGCGGAGAATAGCTACATCTATCTATCCTACGCTGCTGAAAACGAGGAACGGGCTAGCACTACTAAGGTAATCAGAGGCAGATTATCAGGAACCCAGCTTACCGATGTGGAAACGTTATTTCTAGCTGAACCGTATTCACACGGATTGTTTCACTACGGGGGTGGAATGATATTTGGATCCGACGGAAAGCTCTACATCACCATTGGTGAGCGAAATTTCTACGAGCACCTCAACCCGGTGCCTCCACTCTCGCAAGATATTACTGATAAGCGAGGTAAGATTATCCGAATCAACCCCGACGGAAGCATTCCCGAGGATAACCCTGAATTTGGGCCGAATGCCATTCCCGGATTATACGCTACTGGAATACGGGCATCGCAGGGATTAGCCATCAATCCGGCTACGGAGAAGATCTGGTTTAGCGAGCACGGCACTATTCAGGGTGATGAACTCAACATACTGACTGCGGGGGCCAATTACGGTTGGCCGCACCGTACCACCGGGAGCTACCGAACCGAAAATTATAGCCCACCAATTATTCCTGGCACCGATTTTACTAATCCGGTATATTTCTGGGATCAAACCGTTGCTCCTACAGGGCTTACTTTTTACACCGGGCGGGAGTTTCCTCAGTGGGAGGGTAACCTGATTGTACCTGCACTAAGTAAGGGCAGCCTATGGCGGATTACCGTAGAAGGTGATACCGTCATTAGTGCCGAAGAACTGTTTATTGATGACCGGGTACGCCTCAGAAAAGCGGTGGTAAGTCCCCAAGGGCAACTCTATCTACTAACTGATGAAGAGAATGGTAAGCTAATACGAGTAAAGAATGCTAAACGGTAGATCGTGTTATTCCAAGGTGGCTATATCGGTCGCAATTCTTTGTGTTTTTTTTAGCAGTAGAGGGTAAGCAGGTTCCATCGTGCAGTGGCCTTAGAACATATTTGAACTTTACCCTTTAGTTTTCTGCCAGGTCACCCGGCGATGGCTTAGACTATCCTAGTTCCACTGCAACCCTCAGAAAGAGTCCCGTTTGGTCAAAAAATGGGGCTTGGGCCTTTACTCTAGTTTTTTTTCTATATTTTTTGTCGAATAAGCTGTGGATAAGCTATTGAACCTGTTATTCTATCAAGTAAATTAATGAATTGCAGGACGACGTTGATATTGTAGTTGTCAAGTTTAACGATATGCATCTGGTCAACGAACTAGAGAGGAGGGGAAAAGACCAGGGGGTTGTCAGCGAAGTAGCGCGAAAACTTGCTTAAAATACTGTGCACCAGTTGGAGGATTTTCTCTTGGCTGTAGATACCACTGTCTAGTTTCTTCAATGTATCGGCCAGTAAATCTTCTAAGTTAACAGTTCTTAAATCAGGGCCTGATAAGTAGCGCATATGCCAGTTGACCAAGTATTGCTGGGGCTGGTCGGGAAGTTCGATCAGTTTAACTACCGTATGTCTACTGTCTTGCCGGATAGTATTCATCAAACTAATTACGGTCTTTTCTTCACCTTCCAGATACTGGAGAAACTGACCATCCTTGTAAGTAAGAAACCCGGTGATTGAAAGTAGCTTATTGCGCCAATTGGCCCGCTTGGCTAGCGTCCGCAGCTCGGCCATGCTGAAGGATTGGTTAGCCTCGCTGATGTAAACTAGAGCGTACATAAGGAATATTTCTCGACAATTCTTTAATTAACGGTAACACCAAGGAGAATGTTGTTTATGGTTTTTATGAGTTACAGCTACTTCATCAGTTGCTTGGCAACCAAGCGGCTTACCTTCAACACCGTACCGTGGCGCATACCTTCCGGATGCACTAGCTGCTCGGATTGATCGATCCACTTCACTAAATCGGGTGAGGTCATTAGTCCGTACTCCTGCTTGCGGTAGCGGTCAAAATACAAGTGCCACAGTGTATCCACCTGAATAACTGTGGGGCCTTCCACCCAATCGCGACCACTAATTGCGTTGGTCGGGTGGGAGTAGGGGCCTTCGGCCGCGGTGCTAAAGGCCAAACGAATATTTTTCTGCGGACTGAAGGGACGATTGGTCTCATCCTTTAAAAACATCACGTATTGGCCCCGGTTTTCTATTAGGGTAGCATCAATCACATTGAAGCCTCGCTCGTAGAATAGCTTCGTATCAGCAAAGGTGGTAAAATCTTGGGTGGTGGTGTAGTACATCCGATGGTTGTTACCCGGAGCGGGCGGACCCTCGTTGCTTTGATTGTCGGTGTCAGGAAACCGCCCCGGAATGGTGGTAGCCCAGAAAATCAAATACTGCTGAGTAGCTTCATCGTAAAACAGTTCGGGAGCCCAGCAGTTTTTCGCGTCCGGCTCGTGCTCCATCACCGGAATATACTGCTGCTCTGACCAATTTACTAAATCGGGAGAATGCGCGTAGCCAATGCCTTTTTCGTTCCAGCTAACCGTCCACACCATATGAAACTTACCATCTGGCCCGGCAATAATGCAAGGGTCGCGCATAAGTTTATCTTCTCCTACCTCCGGCTGCAAAAATGGTTTACCATCGTTGAGCGTTGTCCAAGTAAAACCGTCTTCACTGTAAGCTAAGTGCAACCCATCTTCTCCATTTCTGGTGAAATAAGAGAATAAATACACTGAATCTGAAGCGGGGGCTATTTGAGCGTAAGAGTGTTCAGAAGCCGACCAAACAATTAGTAAAACAAACGCTAATAAAGCGGGTAATTTATGCATAGCTAGTGAAGATTGATGGTAAACCTTACGTTCTTTCGGGTAAAGCATCAAATTTGATAGTTTGTAATAGAATTTCATACGTTAAATTCGTATTATTCACGGTGTGTTTAAGTGTTACGTAACTCTGTGCTGACTATTTTAACCAAGTTTATGCCGCGAAGTATCCGGGGGCTGTTGGTGCTCCTGCTGTTGTTGCCTTCCCTCGTTAGTGCTTTCAATGATGAACATTTTACAATTGTGGAGAAAGACCACAAGAAAGGGCTGTTTGATGAAAACGGCAAGGTAATTATTCCGGTTGCCTACGAAGATTTGGGCTGGACCGAAGGTCTTCCGCAGGTTTATCATAAGGTAATTGGCTACCGCGAAGCTGGTTTGTGGGGGCTAATCAGTACCAAAAACAAGAAACTATGCGAAGCCCGCTATTCAGTGCTAATTCCTCATCAGGATAAGCTGCTGATTGCTGCGAAGGCTACTCCCGAGTCTAAGGGAAACACTCGCTACGGGCTGATTGATACGAAGGGCGAAACCGAACTATCATTCCGTTACTATTCTCTGGAAAAACACCAGAGTCAACTCATCGCCTCCGTGCTCCGAAACCATAAACCTTACTACGGCTTGCTCGATGCTGATGGTGATGCGATTGTTGGGTTTGAGTACCAAAGCATCTCGGTTCGGGCTACTGACCGCTATGAGGTGATGGACTTCGCTGGTAATGCGGCGTTGTTCTCAGCCGAAGGGGAAGCACTTTCGGCATTTAGCTATGATAGTATTTCTACTTTTTCTCATCAATTGGCGGTTATTTATCGGGGTGGTAAGCAAGGCATTATTCGGCAAGATGGTACTGAACTAGTTTCTCCGCAGTACTACCGAATTAAGATCGATGGTGCCCAGCAAGTTAGTGTGCTACCGTTTAATACTTGGCACGTATATTCGGCCGAGAACCAGTGGATGCGCGATTATACGTTTGAGCACATTCAACCGATGGGCACTAATCTGTACCAAATATCTCTGGGTAAGACTAAGACATTTGTAAACCAAGAAGGCGAGCCCATCATACCTCCGCACTGGCGAGTAGAAAAGCTGGTAGGAGAATTTGCGGTTCTGTCCGAAGACAACCAATACGGAGTGCTACGCAGTAGTAAGTCATCCGAACCCCGGCACAGCGTTGTTCTTCCACCCGAATTTGATTCTTTGCTCATTGATGGGCGGTTTATTCTAGCCGCTCGGCAGCTCGGCGAACAAGATGATAACCTAGCCTGGTCGTTGTTCAACAATCAAGGTACAAGCCTTACTTCCTTTACGTATCAGGCTATGCTACCTCAGCAGGAGGGACTATTTTTGGTAAAGCGTAAAGATCATTGGGGCTATATTGACACTACCGGATTGGAGGTAATTCCTTGCCGTTATGTGAAGGCCACTTCGTTTAGTGGGGGAGTTGCTAGTGTAGATTTTATTGAAGGTCAAGGCGTAATTGATCGGAGAGGGCGGTGGAAGATTCGTCCGTTTAGCTACAAAGGAGCCAGACTATCGCTGGAGCGGGTACACGATGATCTGTATATTTTTAAAACCGAGGCCCGTCACTACGAGCCGGTGCGCTACGGGCTAATGAATAGTCAGGGGGAAACTTTATTTACCTCTTTCAACAAACTAATTAATAACGGGCATAGCATTTGGGAGCGCGATGAACAGGGAAAATACGGCTTGGTGAGTTTTGAGGGTAAGCGAATGATGAAGGTACAGTACGATACTATTTCTCCGCTTCAGGAAGAAATGGTGTACGTATTTCAAAAAGAAGGCAAATACGGCATTCTCAGCCGGGATGGTCAGCAACTGCTGGGGCTGGATAATGAATTGGAAGAATTGCACCCTATGAGCGATGGTTTTTTGGGAGTGATGATTCATGGGAAGTACGGGTTTGTGGATGAATTAGGACGATTGCGGATTGCAAATCGGTACGATTCTATTACACATTTTCAGAATAATATGGCCGCAGTGAAGCTGCTGGGGCGTTGGGGTTATATTAACAAAAGCGAAAAACTGATTGTGCAGCCTCACTTCGACCGGGCTAGCCCCTTTCAGGGTAAGCTGGCGGTAGTGCAGAAAGACGATCGCTTAGGGATGGTAGATCGGCGGGGTAAGGAAGTGATTCCGGTGGCGTACAATCGCATTGCTCCGGCTCAGCAGTCCCGCTTTACGTTGGAAGAGAATCGGGAGGTACGGGGAAAGAAGATGCCTCAAGTAGGTTTGGTGAGTGCCAACGGTAAAATTCTAATTCACCCTAAGTACGATGCCTTAGAAGATTTAGGCAACGGCTACGTTATCATCCGCCGAGGAAAGCGCCACGGATTGGTTACGCTGAACGGACGAAGTACTATTCCGCTCAAGCACGATGATTTGATCTACGATTCTTTCAACGATGTGTATCTGGCTCTGGAGAAACCCACTTGGCAGTCGCTTGATCTGCCGTAGTAGTTTTTGATAGCGCGTGTGTCTATTGATCGGAAGAAGTAGTTCCGGGGGCGTCGTATTCCTCACTATCAATAACCAACACCCAGTCGTGCGCTTTACCCGAAGTGGGTGCTTCTATTTCAACCCGACCGGCTTTCTCTAACTCTTCGCCCGGAAAGCTATTACCCGTTCGCGGATCGTACCACCACGTAGACAACTTCTCGCCAGACAAGGCGGTTAAATCCAGAAATCTACTGCTTCCGTGGGGCAAGTAAATCATCGCGTAGCGGCCTCCCTCATCGCGGGTAGCACTCGCGTATTCGGTGTAATCCGTTTGGGTTCCAACAACCATTGCTTGATCCGGCACTCGGGTTAGAAAGGGGCGAGAGAGCATCAGATTTTTCAGATGCTTTACTTGGTTGGCCATAGGCAGATCAAGTGAAGCAGACCACGGACCTAGTGGCTGGTTGATGGGTTCGCGCTCTGGTTTCCACATTTGCCATACAGCGTGGCAACCGTAGGTTTGTCCGAATGCTCCCGCAAACACATTCCAGTACATTGTTCGGCGGATATCATCGTGGGTGCTGTATCCCCTTTCCTTAGCATTGAAGCAGTGGGGGTGATTTTCGTACAGTGGCTCTCCGTCTAGTACGGGCTTGGTAGGGGAAAGAGCGTAGTCGTGTTCAATGTGCTTATAGGTGCCTTTATTGGCGCAGTGCCCCGTTTGATGCATGTTAAAATCCAGCCACTCTTCGTTATGAAACCAGGTAGAAGAACCGCCTTCTCCCTCTTCAGTGGGCTGAGGGTGAAACGTCATTAAGGTATTGTCGTAACCACCGGCGGTAGCGGCAATCCCTTCGGCCATACTGTTCCAGATAGCCACGTCATCCGAATTCTCGCGCGGATTTCTATCACCGCCAATCACCCACACAATGTTATCGTAGTCTTGGTAGCGATCACCCATCCACTCGCCAAATGCCCGAGCATTGTCAGGATTAAAAACTACGGGGCCAACGCCCCAGCTCTTAGTGTTTACTTTATCTCCCCAAGTAGGAAGCAGCGCAATATAAATCCCTAACTCATCTGCTTTACTGATAATAAAATCTACGTGCTCGAAGTACGCATCGTTAGGTTTATTGGGATCATTATTCAGTAGTGGCTTATTGCCGTAAGGGTTTGGGGTATTAAGTCCATCAATCTCGGCCAGGGCGACCGCCTGTACTACATTGAATCCTTGGGAAGCTCTTTTCTCTAAATAGGTGGTAGCTTCCTCTCTATCGCAGCGATGGAATAGCTCCCAGGCAGTATCGGCTAGCCAAAAAAATGGTTCACCATCTTCTGTTACCAGATAACGCCCGTTTTCGTGAACCATCAGCCGCTGAGCGTTGAGGTGAAATGCATTAAACAAGAAAAAAGCTAGTACGAGAAAGCGGTTCATTGTTATTTGAAAGGTTTAGGTTGCTTTTAAAAGTTAATAAGATTGATAACGAAATAGGCTCTTTTAATCTAATCCGGAGAGGGCAAGTATTGGTATTTTCCTAGTGATAATACTTGTATTGTGAATAACCCATTTATTTAATTTTCGCCAACGCTTCTCAGTATTTGTTCTTGAAGCTTTGTGCCAATCCAAACTCCCTTATGGCGCAACTCTTCGAGTAGTGGCTTAAGTTCGTTAATGAACCCTTTCGTCTTAGCCTTCATAAGTACACCGATAGTACCAGTAACTTTCAAATTGGCATGTTTAGCGTGAAAACGCCCGAGAGTTTCATCAAGAATAATAAGGTCGGCGTTCATTTCGGTAGCCAGTATTATTGCTTCTGACTCTCCCGCATCTAAGTCGAGGAAATATTTAACTGCTTGCTCGTCTTGAATCCGACGGATATTTACCTAATTCACTTTTGCTAGATCTCGATAGTAACCTTTTGCCTTACCAGCTTCAATTTCATTGTATACAGCGAAGGGAACATAAATTTCCCGATACAGCTGTTGCAATAGATCTAGCCTATCAAGTTTAAGTAAAGATATGATAGGGGTTGTATTTGATACAACATTAAGCATTCAACATATCTTCGTTCAGACTTTGCGCGCTACCGTCACCAAAAAACGTCACTTGATATTTCCCTAATAGCTCTAGAAAATCGATTCTTGATAGCTCCAATGCTTTGGCCGCAGTGCCAGAAGATACTTTTCCCAGTTCATAGAGCTTTATCAATGCACTGATTTTTATCTCCGACTCAAAATCTTTATTACTAAGTCGCAATGAGTTAGCTAGAAATTCGGGATATTCTACATTTATAACTTTTTCCATTTACGCTTTCTTTCAAATACCAAAATGGTTATGCCTATTTGGTACGTAAACTACCGAATGTACGTTTACAGCACTGAGCAATAATTACCTCTTACTTACTAGATTTGCCACTATCGCCCTGACCGGAAATGGATTCTCGCATGTCGGTATCAGCCTGGATATTCTGCATTTTGTAGTAGTCCATCACTCCCAAGTTTCCACTTCGGAACGCATCCGCGAGGGCTTTGGGTACATCCGCCTCGGCTAAGATTACTTTGGCTCGGGCTTCCTGCGACTTAGCGCGCATTTCTTGCTCTTCGGCCACAGCCATCGCCCGCCGCTCTTCTGCTTTGGCTTCGGCTACTTTCAAATCAGCGTTAGCCTGATCGATCTGTAACTTAGCTCCAATATTTTCGCCTACGTTTACATCGGCAATATCAATAGACAGAATCTCAAAGGCGGTTCCGGCATCCAATCCCCGTTGAAGCACAAGCTTAGAGATCTTATCAGGATTCTCCAGCACATCGGTGTGCATCGCTGCCGAACCGATAGAAGTTACAATTCCTTCTCCAACGCGCGCCAAAATAGTTTCTTCCCCTGCTCCACCTACCAGTTGAGCAATGTTAGCTCGCACGGTCACCCGGGCTTTGGCCATAAGCTGAATTCCGTCGGCCGCTACGGCGGCTACTTCAGGAGTGTTAATCACTTTCGGGTTTACTGAAATCTGAACCGCTTCAAAAACATCCCGACCAGCCAGGTCAATCGCCGTAGCCTGCTTGAATGTTAGCCGGATATTGGCTTTATCGGCCGAGATAAGTGCTTTAATTACCGTAGGGACATTTCCTCCCGCCAGATAGTGAGTTTCCAGGTCGGAAGTAGTAATATCCAGTCCAGCTTTAGTGGCGGTAATCAGCGAGTTAACCACGATGCTCGGCGGTACTTTTCGAAGCCGCATAAACATCAGCTCAAACAAGCCTACCCGTACCCCAGAAAATTGAGCCGTAATCCATAGGTTTACCGGAATAAAGTAGAGAATGGTAAAAAACAGAATAACTCCGGCAATAATGATAACAATAAGTGCAAGTCCTTCCATGAAAATGTGTTATGGTGTTAGTGTGTTAAGGTTCTAGGAGAATATATGGGTAATATTGAACTGCTGATGATAAAAATCAACAATTGTACATTGTACACTGTTCATTGCTAATTTTTGACCGGTTCTACTACAATTTTGTTGGGTTGTACATCAACAACTTGTACCTCAGTACCGGCATCTACGTACTGACCTAACGTGCTGACTTCTACCGTAGTTTCTTTAAATTCTACTTTCCCGGATGGACGTAAAGTAGAAAGTGCCACACCCCGGTCGCCTTTCCAGATATTATGCTTCACCTCTTCATTCACCCGGCTTTGATTAGAGCTTTTTAGCGATAATTTATCCCAGGCTCCGGTTCGCAAGCTGAAGAATAAAGTAATACCCAGCAGAGCAAAAGCAATCCCTAGTACGCCAAATCCTAGTGCATTACCGTAACCGACAAAACTAATAATTACCGCCGCGGCAGTAAGCAGTAAGCCGATAATGCCGAAGATGGTGGTACCCGGAATAAAGATAAGCTCTACCACAATCAGCACAATGCCTACCACCAATAAAATGACTATCGAGAACCAATCAAGCATAGTTGAAAGGTAGGAATAATCTAACAATTAGTGCTACAGTGCGAGGTGTTAATGTGTTATGGTAGGCAAAATTTGGAATCCGTAAGGGCAGTAGCCATAACACTAAGCACCGTAATACTATAACACTAAAGTTAATACGCCTTCGCAAATAAAACTCTACGGGTAGACGGTTTACCAGAGTAGATGCACTGACCTTCTTCCGCCTCAGCATTGAGTGGAATACAGCGGATGGTTGCTTTGGTTTCTTCTTTGATTTTAGTTTCGGTCTCTTCGGTACCATCCCAGTGAGCGTACACAAAGCCACCGGGTTGCTCAATTACCTTTTTAAACGCTTCGTAGTCATCAACTCTTTGCGAATTCTCCTGCTGAAATGTGTGCGCTTTCTGGTAGATACTATCCTGCATTTCGGTGAGTAAGTCCTGAATCTTCTGAGGAAACTGCTCATCCATCGCCATCGTCTGCTTCTCCAGCGTATCGCGACGAGCCACTTCTGCGGTATTGTTTTCTAAATCGCGAGGGCCAATAGCCAAGCGAACGGGGACCCCTTTCAGTTCGTATTCAGCAAACTTCCAACCGGGCTTATGCGTATCTCGGCTATCAAATTTTACCGAAATGCCCAGTTGCTGTAGTTCAGCTTTGAGCAAATTCACTTTCTGGGAGATAGCATTAAATTGCTCTTCGGTTCGGAAGATCGGAACAATCACTACCTGGATAGGAGCGAGTTTAGGGGGGAGAACCAAACCGTTATCATCGCTATGCGCCATAATTAGCGCGCCCATTAGGCGAGTACTTACGCCCCAAGAAGTTCCCCAAACGTGTTCTAAGCCACCTTCTTTGGTCGCAAATTTCACATCGAAGGCTTTAGCGAAGTTCTGTCCTAAAAAGTGAGATGTGCCCGCTTGCAGGGCTTTACCATCTTGCATGAGCGCTTCAATACAGTAAGTTTCTTCCGCCCCGGCAAAGCGTTCGCTGGGAGTTTTTAGTCCTCGAATAACCGGAATGGCCATAAATTGCTCCACAAAGGTAGCGTACACTTCCAGCATTTGTTCGGTTTCATCAACAGCTTCTTGGCGGGTAGCGTGCGCGGTGTGGCCTTCCTGCCACAGAAACTCAGTGGTGCGTAAAAACAAACGCGTTCGCATTTCCCATCGCACTACATTCGCCCACTGATTAATTAACAGCGGTAAATCGCGATATGACTGGATCCAGTTGCGGTAGGAGTTCCAGATAACGGTTTCGGAGGTAGGGCGAACAATGAGTTCTTCCTCAAGTTTGGCGGCTGGGTCAACCACTACGCCGCTACCATCTTCAGCATTTTTGAGCCGATGGTGGGTCACTACTGCACACTCTTTAGCAAAACCTTCTACATGCTCGGCTTCTTTGCTCAAGTAGGATTTTGGGATAAACAGCGGAAAGTAGGCGTTGGTATGCCCGGTTTCTTTAAACATTCGGTCCAGCTCCGCTTGCATCTTTTCCCAAATAGAGAAGCCGTAGGGTTTAATTACCATACAGCCCCGCACATCTGAGGGCTCTGCAAGGTCAGCTTTTTTCACTAATTCGTTGTACCAGGCCGAATAGTCCTCCTGGCGGGATGGAATTCCTTTCCCCATAAATCTGTTATGTTGGTATAGTAATTGCTATTTTTTGTGTAGATTTGGTTAGTTTCTTACGTGCAAAGATATTGATAAGAAATCTTTTTCGGTGGTTTTGCCGTATAAAATTAGACATGCAACCAGAAATTGAAGGAGGATATTTATGAAAAACTTACTTGCCACATTAACGCTCGGACTTAGCGGTGCAGTACTGTTCACGGCTTGCGCCCCCGACCAGTACGCCCAGCAGGGTGAATATGATCCAATGTATCGTACGGCAGCTGACCGTGTTTCAGTACCAATGACAGATACTGACCCCGGAGTGAAAGCTGCTTATGATAAAGATGGTTCTTACGTTTATCAGGAGGAAGTAGCTTCTAGAAACTTTAACCCAGATGCAGTAGATGTCAACCGCTATACTAGCGATAATAATATTGAAGAACCCCAGAACGAATATTACCGAACTGAGCAAGAACGAGCTCTAGATAATAACCAATTCAACGGAGCGCGCGCCAATAACGCTTCATTCGGTAATCCGGCCTTTAATCAGGCTCGGATGTGGAACGATCCATTCTTTAACCCTATGTGGGGTGGAGCTGGCTTTGGCCGTATGGGAATGGGTGGTTTCGGCAATCCCTACTGGAACAGTATGGCTTTCTACGACCCGTTCTTTGATCCCTTTATGATGGGTGGGCCCATGGGCTTCTACGATCCTTTTTGGGGACCCGGATGGGGAATGCGTCCCGGATTTAATGTTAGCGTAGGTTTTGGCTTCGGCTTCGGAAATGCTTTCGCCTTTGGGAACCCTTGGGGCTTCAATCGCTGGAATAGATGGAACCGATTTGGAGGCTTTGGTGGTTTTGGAGGCTACAATGCTGGTTTCTACGATGGCCTCGCCTTCAATCCTTATTTTAACCGATTTGGTTTCTGCCCGCCAGCAGTGGTAGCAGTGCGTAACGATTTTGTTGCGGCTAATCAGCGTAGAGTAACCCGAGGTACAACTGCAAGGAGTTCTCGAGCAACCCGAAGCACTGGTCGCCAACTTGATACTCGTACTCGTAACAGTTATACGGCTAACAGGACTACTCGAGACGCCTACAGTGCTCGTAGTAGAAATAGTCTTTATCAAGATCAGGGACGAGCAAGAAGCAGAGTTGCTACTCCTACCAACCGTTCGCGTGTAGCTCCTTCTGCTACAAGAAGCAACCGAGGGTACGATCCTAATCGAGTACAACGGCAAAGAAGTAATAACTATAGTACGCGGCAACGTAGCACTACTACAGCGCCTAGTAGAAGTAATTCTACCTACAACCGTTCAAGTAGCCGCTCCCGATCATACGGAAATAGTAATAGTCGTGGTTCTTCTTATGGTAACAGCCGAAGTAGAAGTTACGGAAGTTCTTCTCCTAGTAGAAGTTATTCTTCTGGAAGCTCAAGCCGCTCTAGTAGTTATAGCCGAGGTAGTAGTAGCCGTAGTTCTTCTTCTCGCTCATCAGGTAGCCGAAGCAGAAGACCATAATTTTGGCAAACAAGCTTAGCTTAATTTAGTACTAAGAGTGTAGTGAGAGCGTTTTCTCATTACACTCTTTTTTTTATCTATCCTATTATAATGAAAACTGTATTTCGTAAATACTTTGTCATGATCGGACTACTGGTAGTAGTTAGTCCGGTGTTCTCTCAGATTGCTGAAGATGCTATACTATTTGGTCAATACTCTCCTATCGGTACGGCTCGCATTCAAGCTATTGGTGGTGCTGGATTTGCTCTGGGGGGGGATGCTAGTGCTGCTGCCCTAAACCCAGCAGGGTTGGGCTTTTATAATCGCTCGTCAATAGTAGTGACTCCCAATGCTTATGTGCGTACCACCAATACTAATTATTTAGGAGCTTCATCAGAAGTATTCGGCAATCAGTTCAATATTGCCAACTTCGGAATTGTGATTAACAATACTAAAGATGATCTTATTCCGGCAGACTGGCGAGGTGGTTCCTTTGCGGTTACTTACAATCAGATTAACTCACTAAATTTTGAAGCTGAGTATGGCTCGGCAACTACCGGCGCTTCTATTCTGGATGCGTTTGCAGGGGAAGCTAATTTTCTGGTAGATGAATTTGGGGAAAACTTCGGCACTATCCAGCAGCGAGTAAATAACGGAGACATTATTGGCTTTGCCGAAGCTGCGTTGCAAAACTTTCTGATTAGGCCTGATGATACTGGGCGAAACTTCTTCCGATCTACTCCCGATGATGCTACCACCAATCAGGCAGGAACTATTTCTGCCACAGGTAACCTCTCGCAATGGAACTTCGCCTACGGGGGAAATTATAAAGATAAAATCTACGTAGGAGTTAGTGTCGGTTTCCGTGGGTTTAGCTATGAGCTTGAAAAAGAATACCGCGAGACTTACAATTATACGCAGCAGTATCAAGACTTTATCGATGGAGATAACTTCTTCTATCCGGGTGGGGAAGGACGTGATAACGTGTCGGTTGACTTCGTTGACTACAATCAACTGAATGAAGTTATAAATATTAGCGGTACTGGTATAAATGCTAATTTAGGAGTCATCTATCGCCCGCTTACCGAGCTAACAGTGGGGCTATCGTACCAAACTCCAACATACTATAGTGTACGTGCTGAAGAATTCTTCGACTTATATTCAGAGGTAGTGGGTATTTTGGAGGTAGATGACGTAGACCAAATTTTTAATATTGGCGATGGAACTGGTAATTCTGGGTTAGTACAAGGAAATCAAGTGATAAGCGAATATAACCTTTCTACTCCTTCCCGAACTGGTATTGGCTTATCTTATTTCTTTGAGAAATCTGGTTTCATCACATTAGATGCTGAATACGTGAATTATGAGGCAAATCGGTTTTCAACGAACGAAAACTTTTCAGTAAACGAAGTGAATAATGATGTAGAAAATCTGTTTAAGTCGGTTTTTAACTTCCGTGCGGGGGGCGAGTTTCGGTATAAAATTTTGCGGTTTCGGGCGGGATACGCTTTTTACGATGACCCAACTCTCTTTCCCGACGACCGGCTGAACCGGGATCGTACTATCCTATCGGGTGGAGTAGGGATTGGTTTGCCTTCTTTTTTCGTTGATCTTACAGTAAGTCGCACCAGTTTTGATTCAGATTTCTCTCCTTACCGAGGTGCTGCGTTCATCCCTCAAGAAAATACCCAGACTCGGGCTTTACTTACTCTTGGCTTCAACTTTTAAGTTGATCTAAAATAGAATCCAAGTCATCTTCAGCGGTAACGATAAGCTTCGCTTGTCGATAGTACGGTAACCGATGGGCAAATTTATGGTAGTAGGCATTCGCAAAATTGTCAGTATCTAATTCGTGTAATAGAGGGCGAACGGCTACGCCTTCTTTTTCCATTCTCTCCGTAATCACCTCAACGGGAATATCCATAAAAATGGTCGTCCCTGCTTGGTTCATGTGGTACATATTATCAAAGAAGCAGGGAGCACCTCCTCCGGTAGCCATTACAAAATCTGATTTCTGGGAAATAGTATCTACTAATGTTTTTTGTTCTAGCGAACGGAAGTAATCTTCGCCCTGCTGAGCAAATATTTCCCGGATTGGTTGCTTGGCTTCTGCTTCAATGGCATCGTCCAGGTCAATAAATGGTAGTTCAAGCTGCTCCGCTAATTGCTTCCCCAACGTACTTTTCCCCGAACCAGGCAGGCCAATTAGAAAGAGTTTCATACTACTGGGCAACTGCTAAACCAGAATTTAAACGCTGCTGTAAATCGTCAGCCGAAGGAGTATCATTGTAATGCCACTTGCCTTGAACCACCCCATCGGATAATAAGACTATCCCCGGATTAGCCCGGATAATTGTTTTGAGAACGGTAGTGTAAGTGAAGCAGTGCGTAGTCGTAAAATCAAGATAGAAACGCCCTAAAATCATCATATCTCTATTCATCCTGATTTTTATTTGACACCTTCCAGGTATTCTCTGTGTACAATCACTAGCTTGTAAGTATATATCATTTCTTTTACTTCATCCCAACAACTATTTATTAAGCGATGAAAATCCTTCATACTCATATTGCCAGTACGAATGTGAATAATTTTAGGAGGTGGTTCGGTAACTATAATTCGATTATAAAAATCACTGTCTTTAGTAATGATGATGAGATGGTTGTCAATAGCATATTGCCATATATCTTTGTCTTTGGCCTGAGGTTCAATATCTATCTGATGAACGTATTCCTTGTTGTTCCAAAGACTGAAATAATAAGGAAGGTTCACATCAATTAAATACTTAGGCATACTACGCAGCAAGGTCGCGAATGGTGAAACTGCGCTCCATCATGCGATTAGTAAACTGCCGACAGGCTTCAATATCTTCCTTCTCTAATATAGGATATTGATGTAACAGTTCTTTTTCGCTGGTTCCAGCTAGTAGAAACCCCACAATGGTCTGTACCGTGATTCTCATGCCCCGAATAATTGGCTTACCATTGCAAATTTCATCATCAATAGTAATTCTTTCTAATAGCCTACTCATATTGCTAAGTCTTTCTATACGTACTTATTTCTAATCTAGACGATAAGTCCCCTCAGGTAGTTACGTAGATTGCTACACCAGTTATTATTCATTGTAAATCGTCAACCGAAGGAGTATCATTGTAATGCCACTTGCCTTGAACTACCCCATCGGATAATAAGACTATCCCCGGATTAGCCCGGATAATTGTTTTGAGAACGGTGGCGTCGGCGTAGTAGTGCGGAGTGGTAAAATCAGGATGCGTTGCTAGAAACTCACTGTATACCTCCTCTCCAGAAGCTGTGAGTATGATCGGTTCTACATTGTCGGGTAAGGTAGCAATTAGCTGCTGAATTTCAGCAATAGCCTCTTGGTTGGCTTTATTCACATCGTACATTACAATCGCCAGCTTATTTTCTTCAAAGGTGCCTTGGGTAAACTCGCCTTCATCGTTCCACACGCTATAGTCGGTAATTTTGGGCTGGGCTTCAGGGTTGAGCAATACCATTTCCTTGAACTCGTAACCGCCTTCGGTAGGGTATTCGGTAAACTCGGCAGTTTCCCCATCTTTTTCCATGATGTATTTATAGCGTAGAGCTTCGGAAGGCTGCATTAGTTGGGGAATATTAGCTCCGACGTAATACGCCCGAAAATCAAAGTAAGGAAGGTGTCGAATGGCGTAGATGCCTAGAAAAGTGCAAACTACTGCGGTAATCGCCACAGTAAGGTGGCTGGCCTTTAATGAAAATACTTCGTTAAAACGGTTTCGGTTAACGAACAAGATGAGGATAAGCACTAACAGAATAATATCTTTAGTAAACGATTCCCAAGGCGTGAGTTTGATAAAATCGCCGAAGCAGCCGCAGTCGGTTACTTTGTTAAAGAACGCTGAGTAGAACGTTAGGAAAGTAAAGAAGACGATTAATCCTAGCAACACCCAGGTGGTGATTTTCATGCGATAGTTAATCAGCACGGCTACGCCCAACGCTACTTCTAGTACGCTTAGAAATACCGAAAGTCCCAGTGCCAGCGGTACAAACGCACTGAAAAAAGAGGCAAAGTCCACAGCGAACACTTCAAAGTATTCTTCCAGCTTAATCGCCGTACCTACCGGGTCGTTCAGCTTCACCAAGCCGGAGAATATAAACAATCCGCCGACCAATATTCTAGCAATGTGCTTCACCATAACGATTTAATGATTAATGACTGATGAATAATGATGAATGAGTAGTTTTGCATTACTCATTCGTCATTATTCACTAATCATTACTTTTCAACTTTATAAGTGAAAAAACCGAGTAATTTATCATATCCTGATAGTTGGCTTTTACTCCTTCGGAAATCAACGTTTTGCCGTCGTTATCTTCAATTTGTTTGGTACGCAACAACTTCATTAGAATAATATCAGTCATGGAGCTTACGCGCATATCGCGCCAGGCCTCGTCGTAGTCGTGATTTTTACTTTTTAGCAGATCTAGTGTTTCTTTAGACATACGGTCGTAGAGCGGTTCAAGTTCCGCTACCGATATGTTGAGGGAAGTATCTTGCGGGAGTTCTAGCTGGATTAATGCCATAATGCAGTAGTTAATAATCCCGATAAACTCATCAGCTACCGGGTCTTGTACCTGCTGGGTGCCCTTTTCTTGAATAGACCGGATGCGCTGCGCTTTGATAAAAATCTGGTCGGTGAGCGACGGCAGACGAAGAATTCGCCAGGCCGTGCCATAATCTCGGGTTTTCTTTATGAAAATCGCTTTACAACGGTCAATTACTTGACTATATTCGCGATAGGTTTGCTCTTTCAAGATTTTTTTCTATTTATTCTTACTTGGGTACGGTAATTGAATTGGAAGCAGAAAGTAACATCTTTTTTAAGAAATTAACACTCAATCTGCGGGGAAAATTGGTAGACCTGCGTCAGCCCCACGTGATGGGGATTCTCAATGTCACTCCTGATTCGTTTTACGACGGTGGAAAATACCACCGAAGTGAACAAAAGCTACTCAGCCAAGCTGAGCAAATGTTGCAGGAAGGGGCAACAATACTAGATGTAGGAGGCTACTCTTCCCGACCGGGTGCCACTGATATTACGTTAGAAGAAGAGAAGTCGAGGGTTATTACCGCTATTGAACTGATTGCAAACCAACTGCCGGAGGCCAATATATCGGTCGATACGTTTCGAGCTGAGGTGGCCGAAGAAGCACTGCTGGCCGGAGCTTGCATGGTAAATGATATTTCGGGCGGAGAGCTTGATCCGAAAATGTTTGAAGTAGTCGCCCGGTATCGGGTTCCCTACGTGCTGATGCATATGCGGGGAACACCCCAAACAATGAAGCAGTTGACCGATTATGATAATGTAGTTGTTGAACTGCTAGATTATTTTCAGCGGAAAATCGCGCAACTGCGGCAACGTAACGTAGCTGACATTATTCTTGATCTGGGTTTTGGTTTTGCTAAAAACATTGACCAAAATTACTTTCTGTTGAAGAACTTGCGTGCGTTTCAGGAGTTAGGGCTTCCGTTACTGGCTGGCTTGTCGCGTAAATCAATGATTTACAAGCGGTTGGGAGGTAGCCCCAACGAAGCCTTGAACGGCACCACCGTGCTAAACACAATAGCCTTGATGAAGGGGGCTTCTATTCTGCGAGTGCACGATGTGAAAGAAGCAAAAGAGGCTATTCAATTGGTAGAATATATGAAGAACGAATAAAAGAAATTGATTTATCTTTTTTACATAGGGTTTTTAGAAGTTAACTGGAACGATATCTTCGATATACTGCTGGTAAGCGTACTGTTGTACCAAGTATACAAGCTGATGCGCGGCAGTGTGGCTCTAAGTATATTCTTCGGATTTTTAACCTTGTACCTTTTTTACCTAGTAGTAAGAGCCGCTCAGATGGAGTTGCTATCTACTATTTTGGGTCAGTTTATGGAAGTTGGGGTGTTGGCCGCCATTATTCTGTTTCAGCAGGAGATTCGGAAATTTTTATTGCTGCTGGGAAAAACAACGACTATTAACCGCGACAATTTTTTTAATACCTTTTGGCGAAGAAAAGAAGAGCAAGGCAAGCTAAATCTCACTCCGATTGTTGATGCTGCTAAAAGCCTGAGTGGTTCCAATACCGGAGCACTGATCGTTTTCTCTAAAAATTCTCCTCTAAAATTTTACGCTAAGTCTGGCGATGAAATTGATGCAACGGTATCAAAACGCTTGTTGCTGTCTATTTTTAACAAGTACAGTCCGTTGCACGATGGAGCTGTTATCATTTTTGAAGGAAAGATTAAAGCGGCTCGCTGCATACTACCGGTTACGGAGCAGGAAAACCTCCCAGCCGAACTGGGACTGCGCCACCGAGCCGCTATTGGCATGACAGAAATAACCGATTCACTGGTGCTGGTAGTTTCGGAAGAAACCGGGCAGATGTCGATAGTGGTGAACGGGGAGATTTACCGCAACCTTTCTACCAAAGAACTACGGCAGCGTATTAATCAGTACATGCTGGAAGAGCGCGATGAGGAAGAGTTCATCATCGATCAGGCCAAAGCGGAAGAGGAAGCGTTCATTCAGAAGAAAGAAGAAAAGCTGGAGAAGAAAGACAAGAAAGCCAAGACTGATACCAAGGTAAAGGTAGATGATAGTATAGAAGCTGAGACCACTAGCTCTTCGTAACTTCTTGCGGAAAACGCCGCCGAATTTTATTGATTAGAAATAACTTTTGAGCAGTAAAACTATTGGGGTGCATGGTTTGAAATAGTGTTTCCCATTCTTGCCACAAACCTTCTTCATCCCGCCTAAACGCCTCATGATCTATCTTTTTCTTAGCTAAATATTCTTCAAAAGTGTCCATAGCGTGGTGTTAAAGTGCATGATGCAAAGTGTTATGGTGCCTAAATAAATCTGTGATTATGTATTGTGAGCTGTAAACGAGAAGCACGCTATATCAAATACGATAACACTATGACACCTAGTATCATAACACTAAGCGACAAGAAAGGTAAAGTTTTTGCAGTAATTAAGAAAAAGGCTGGAATGGAAGTAGCTTCAAATATCTCGTTAAAAGACTATAATACCTTTGGAATAGACGCTGTTGCCCGTCATTTGGTGAAAGTTAGCTCCGTAGAAAAACTACAGGATGTACTGAAGCAAGATCGGTGGAAAGAAACTCCTAAGCTGATTTTGGGAGGTGGGAGCAATGTGCTGTTTACTTCGCCTGAGGTGGAATTAGTCGTGAAGATGGATATTCGAGGTATTGAGGTAATAGAGGAAAACGATGACTTTGTGTGGATTAAAGTTGGAGCCGGAGAAAACTGGCACGAGTTGGTGATGTATTGCATCGATCAGGGATGGGGTGGGGTAGAAAACCTCTCGCTAATTCCGGGAACGGTAGGAGCGGCTCCCATGCAGAATATTGGTGCCTACGGAGTAGAAATTAAAGATGTTTTCACTCAATTGGAAGCCGTGGATATTGAAACGGCTACCCTAAGAACCTTTAATCCTGAAGAATGTAAGTTTGGTTATCGGGAGAGCGTGTTCAAAAATATTTACAAAGAAAAGTACATTATCGCCTCAGTGAACTTTCGCTTGAATAAACGCCCTCAAATCAACACATCCTACGGAGCAATTGAGGAAGTACTCACCGAACGACTAGGGTCAACCGGAGCAAAGTCAGCGAGTATTCGCGATGTGAGCGAAGCGGTAATTCATATCCGCCAGAGTAAGTTGCCCGATCCTAACAAAATTGGTAATGCCGGAAGCTTCTTCAAGAATCCGGTTGTTCCTCGAGCTAAATTCGAGGGCTTGCAGCAACAATTTACTAGTGTTCCTGGCTATCCAGTATCGGAAAGCAAAGTGAAGGTTCCGGCGGGTTGGTTGATTGAGCAAGCGGGGTGGAAAGGAAAACGGTTCGGCAATGTAGGAGTCCACAACCGCCAAGCACTAGTGCTGGTAAACTTCGGATCGGCCCAAGGAGAAGAAATCAAAAAATTGGCCTACGACATTCAGCAGTCAGTACAAGAAAAGTTTGGTATTCTAATTCAGCCGGAGGTGAATATTGTATGAGAGAACGGAGACCGGAATTTAAAACCGATCGTTGATGGAACCAAAGAACGGATGAATAATATCCGAAACTTTGTAACCTTCAACCTATCAAACCGTGCGACGGCCGCTTGTAACTCAATGACCATTAAACAGCGAACACATGAAACAAACTACAACCCTAAGACGATAAAATACACTTGAACAAGCTTATATTTACTTTGTTCTAAGTTCATAACTTAATCAATTAATAATGAAACTAAATTCTCTTTACATTGCTCTTTCCCTCACTCTCTGTTGTTTTCTTAGCCAAACAGCATTTTCTCAAAAAGCGTTAGAAGCCAAGCCTAGTCCGTTAAATGTAGCGGCCATGAAGCAAGGTGACACCTACGTTAAAGTAGTATACTCTCGTCCGCATAAGCGCGACCGTAAAGTGTTTGGTGGTTTAGTGCCCTACGGCGATGTTTGGCGATTGGGTGCTAACGAAGCTACTGAAATTACACTTACTCAAGATTTAACCCTCGGTGGGCAAAAGCTGGCAGCCGGAACATACTCAATGTATGCTATTCCGGAAGAAGATAAGTGGACGGTGATTTTTAATAACGCTCTTGGTGAGTGGGGACACTACAATTACGACGAAAAGAAGGATGCCCTTCGGATAGAAGCTCCTACTTCTAAAACCGAGGAAACCTACGAGCCATTCACCATCATGTTTAATGAGGCCGGCACCGAAATGATTATGGCTTGGGAAGATACCAAAGTAGTTGTTCCGGTTAGTGTTGCTGCTTAACTTCTTAGGTGAAGGGTAGAAGGTAAAGGGGTAGCGAAAATACACTTGCCAAAAAGTACCCTCAACCTTGTACCCTTCACCCTTATTTTATTCTACCGTTACTGATTTGGCTAAATTTCGGGGTTGATCTACGTTGCAATTGCGTAACACGGCGATGTGGTACGAAAGCAATTGAAGCGGAATCACTGATACCAGTGGTGTAAGCAACTGATTTGTAGCTGGGATTTCTAACACATGATCGGCCATGTTGGCAATCAAACTATCTCCTTCCGTAACTACGGCAATTACCTGTCCCTTACGAGCTTTCACTTCCTGAATGTTGGAAACCACTTTTTCGTAGGAGCTATCTTGGGTAGCGACTACTACTACGGGCATTTCTTTGTCAATTAAAGCAATGGGACCATGCTTCATTTCTGCTGCCGGATACCCTTCGGCGTGGATATAGCTAATCTCTTTTAATTTTAGAGCTCCTTCCAGTGCTACCGGAAAGTTATGCCCTCTTCCCAAATAAATAGCGTTAGTAGCATCTTTATAGATGTCTGAGATATATTTGATGTGGGCGTTTAATTCGAGAGCTTTTTCTACTTTTTCCGGTATTTCATCCATCTCCTGCAACAGCGTCTGATAAAATGCTTCATCTAAGGTTCCTTTCTTACGACCAACCAGCAGGGCAAACATAGTAAGTACAGTGAGCTGAGCAGTAAACGCCTTCGTACTGGCAACGCCAATTTCAGGGCCGGCGTGGGTGTACGAACCAGCGTGAGATGCCCGAGCAATGGATGAACCTACCACATTGCAAACTCCTAGCACAATGGCTCCCTGGGCTTTCGCTAACTCAATGGCCGCCAGGGTATCCGCAGTTTCTCCTGACTGAGAAATAGCAATCACTACGTCGCCCGGATTGATAACCGGATTGCGGTAACGGAACTCCGAGGCGTACTCTACTTCTACCGGAATGCGGCACAGGTCTTCAAAAATATACTCAGCTACCAGTCCGGCGTGCCAAGAAGTTCCGCAGCCGATGATGATAATGCGGTTGGCATCCACCATATTATCAATGTACTCGCGAATGCCCCCCAGCATCATAGTACTGGTTTCGGCATTTAATCGCCCGCGCATACAATCGCTAATGGATTTGGGCTGCTCGTAGATCTCCTTGAGCATAAAGTGCTCAAAACCACCTTTCTCAATCGCCTCCAGTTCAATATCTAACGTTTGAATATACGGAGCAGTCTCCAATTCGGTGTGAATGTCTTTGATAGTAAACTTCTCGTTCTTGATGACACAAACTTCATTATCATTCAAATACACTACATCGCTGGTGTACTCTACAATCGGGGTGGCATCCGAAGCCAGAAAGAACTCACCTTTTTCTTTTCCCAGTCCGAGCACAAGGGGACTGCCTTTCCGGGCGGCAATCAGCGTATTGGGTTCCGAGGCAGAAACTATACAGATGGCATAAGCTCCAATCACTCGGGTTAAGGCTACCCGCACAGATTCTTCCAACGAAAGATTTTCGTGTTTTTTGATGTCTTCAATAAAGTGGATGAGTACTTCGGTATCCGTCTCACTTTCAAACTGATGGCCTTTATTAATAAGCTCCGTTCGTAGCGAATCGTAGTTTTCAATAATGCCATTGTGGATAATAGCCAACTCTTTATTGCCGGAGTAGTGAGGGTGGGCATTTACATCATTAGGCTCGCCGTGGGTAGCCCAGCGGGTGTGCCCAATACCAAGCGAGGCGTGCAACGTATCTTGCCCTACCTCATGTAGGTAATTCTCTAAATCTGATACTTTTCCCTGCTTTTTGTATACCGATAAGTTTCCGTTCATCAGAGCAAGGCCGGCACTATCGTACCCGCGGTATTCTAGGCGTTTTAAGCCTTTTAGTATAACTGAATGAGCGTGTCGGGATCCAATATAGGCTACAATTCCACACATAGACAATAAAATTTAAGTGGCTTGGGAAGTTATTTCTACCAAAATCAGTGCTACAAATCAATAAAGAGCTAGATTAATTCAATAAGTTATGTGAATAAATTATGAGAATTGACTAGCCAATGAGCGCGCTCACTGATCTACGAACCTACTCGGGTTCGGCTAAAAAAAAGGAAGAGCTAACAGGTAAATACTACACATGTACTATTTACCTCATAAAACGTAACTAAAAGATTTATATTGGAGATTGCGCTACAACGTGATCAACTCGTTCTCACCTGACATTACCACGAAAAATCAATCACAATGCCTATTGTTGGCAATGTAGCACTGTTATCAGTTTCATCTACCTCTACCAGGTTGCGAGGTTGAGCAATTTGCCCGGCATCAGTACGAGCCAATACATAAGAAGGAGGTTGAGGTAAATTACTTCCTAGCACATTCTGAATTTCAAAAAATAAGTTGAGTGTCCAACGGGTAAAGTTCCACTTTTTATCTACTCTAATATCAGTCTGGTTAAATGCACCTAAACGCGTATCGCCAAGCAGATCGTAGTCAAAAAAGAAAATAGGGTACGTATCGGTAGAAGTTTCTATATCAACCGGAGCGAAGGGAGCAGGTCCTAAGTAGCGAACCCGTAAACCAATTTCCCAGTTGCGCGGTAGCTTATACCCTCCGGTGAAGGTCAGTAAGTGACGGTTGTCCCAAAGCGACGGGCGAAAAATTCCATCTACCCCAGTGAACTCGCTCCAGTAGAGGGTGTAGGCTAGAATACCGTAAAAGTTGCGAGCTAGCTTTTGCTGTAGTAAAAATTCCAGTCCGTAAGTTCGTCCCTGACCATCGGTGGTTATTTCTTCGTTGCCCAGTACCGAAAAATCTCCGCCAAGGTTAGCCAGTGAAACGCCGTCTCGTACCGATACCGGATAATTGGCGTAATCTTTATAGAAGCCTTCCAGGGTTAAGCGAGTAGATCGGCGGGGTAAAAACTCTAAACCGGCTACGTAGTGGTCGCTTCGGGTGTAATCTCCGTCGCGGTTAGCAAATTCACCGTCTTGGTTCTGAAACCCTAATACGGTGTAGGGCAAAATTTTGTAGTACCGCCCCCAAGAAGCATTAAGTGTCCACCGAGAAGAAGCATTGTACGCCAGCGAAACGCGGGGCGAGAAGGTATTTAGCACGTTATTGCCGTCGTCAGTAAACGTATTACCGTCTACCCGAAAGCCAAACGATGGGGTAAAACGCTCATTGAAAAACGAGCGAGAAGCCTGAGCAAATACTCCGTAGCGAAAGAAGTCCAGATTGGTTTCGAAGGATACATCGTTTGTCACGTCGGTGGTAGTATTTTCGTAGCGAGAGTATTGCGCCAGAAAACCGCTGTTAAGCGTCCAGTCGTTAAGAAAATTGGTTAGCTCAAAACGCAACTTGTTTTCATCTTCTACCGATTCATTCCTGAAAACCAAATCCGTTTCATTCACATTATCGGCAAACTGCCGGAAGTTATTGTTCAAAATATTCCCGCTTAGGGTAGCTCGGAAGAACCCTTTGCCTTCTCGGAACCGTTTGCGCCAGCTTACTCCAATTGTACTAGTCCACTGCTGAATGACGGGCACTTGATCTAGCGTAGCCTGTTGATCCTGCGTAATGTCATCGGGAGGGTTAATCCGAAAATCGTCCAGCGAACCAACTCCAATCAGGTTGATTTCGTTGCGGTCATCAATTTTATGATTGATTTTGTACTGATAATCCCAGTAATCGGGTAAAAAAGGTAAGTCAATGAGTTGAAACAGAAACTGAAGGTAGGAGCGACGCACCGAAAAAATGAAAGTAGTATTCGCTAAAGAATCTTCGGCCGGTTTCTTAAACAGTGGCCCTTCTAACGTGAGAGCGGCTTCGCTAGCTCCTAACCGAAAGTTCAGCCGTCGATTCTGAGGATCACCATTCCGCTGATCGAACTGGAGCACTCCCGATAGCACATTATCGTACTGAGCGGGGAAGGAACTGGTACTCAAAGTCACTCCTTCAATGAAAGAAACGTTGAGCAAACCGACAGGGCCTCCGGCACTGCCCTGAGTAGCAAAGTGGTTAATATTGGGAATTTCCACCCCGTCGAGGTAATACACATTTTCGTTGGGAGCCCCGCCCCGAATAATCACATCATTCCGAAAACCTACCGACCCTGATACGCCCGGAAGCGACTGTACTACCCTGGCAATATCATTGTTACCTCCCGGATACGTAGCGATTTCCTCCTGCGATAGCCGCTGAATAGAATTTGGAGTTTCTTGGCGTTTTTCAAACGGGCTGGCTTGCACCACCACTTCGCTTAGCTCATCCACGGCTTCTTCTAGCGTAAAGTTTAAGTTGGGGTTTCCACCCGACCGTACTACCACGTTGTAGCGGGTACTCGACTGATAACCTACGTAAGAAGCCGTAATATTGAACGATTGCGTAGGAATATCTTTAATTGTGTAGAAACCATTGATGTCAGTGGTGCTTCCTAGCGTGCTGCTTTCCAAACGCACGGTTACCCCAATAAGCGGTTCTTCGGTTCGGGCATCGCGCACAAACCCGCTAATCTCTCCGGTATTTTGAGAAAATACTGAACTAGATACCGTTGCTAGCACAGAGCAAATGAGAATAAAAATAAAACGTTGAGTCATAGGAGTCAATCCTGCAAAAGTGTGGGTGTTACGAAATTATTCAGACTACTAAAATTAGCTTAGGATTGTTAGGGAGAAGTAATGTTAAATGAAAAGAAGTAGTGTGAGTTGTTGTTTTTTGGGAATCAACCTTTGCTAAAGTTGCCATAGAGTAATAATATCAGTGCGGTTCATTCCGGTCTTAATCTCTTCACTGAGTTGCCAGCGAATAAGTTGTTCATCAATATCAGCGTACCGAGGAGTGCATGTCCACGGCTGATAGAAAATACTGGCAAGAAAATCATTTGTATCCTGCATTAACCCTAGCGATTGGGTTAGCTCTTCTCGAAGTAAATGCTTTTGACAGACAAGTGATTCGGTTCGCTCAGTATCTACGTACATGCTGCCCCGATTAATACTGTAACCTGCGTTCCAGTAAATCCAAAAAATACCCCAGTTTTCTTCCACCAATGGGGCTGCTGCCGGTTCGTATTCAGTAGCGTAGGTTTGGGCATCGCCGAAGTAGATAAGGTAATTAGACTCAGTGCGTGTTGCTACCAGATTTAGTGAGATTGTAGTGCTTAAATCGTTAATTTCGGCTATTATCTGGTTCAACTCTTGCATTAATTCGGTATACGTGGTATCAACCACAAATATTCGAATATCCTGATTCCACTTTTTAACCACTGGAGGAATATTCGCTAGTTCACCACCCAAACTGATCTTTAAAAAATATTGCTGCTCTGCCGTTAGTTGAGGTTTTTTAATAGATGATTGGGGGGAAGCATCATCATCTGAATCGCATCCAACGATGACTAGAAAAATGAAACACGTGTAAACCCACCCAGTGGATTTGAATTGGATAAGCTCCTTCATTATCAAGGTACCAAAATACTTGTATTAAGTTAATAAGATATCTTGCCGTTACTAGCACTTAACTAAGAAAACTCGGAAGAACGATGCTGCGATATATGTTTCAGAATATCCAAATCGTTCGGGTCAGGCCGTTGATTGCGGCGACCTAGTACCCGTTCTAGTACCTCTACCGCTTTTGCAAACCGAAATTCTACCAACGATTCGCTACCACCCCAGGAGAATGAAGGAACAAATTTGGGCAAAAAGCCCCCACCAAATAAGTTAGCGAACACTCCTACGGTAGTACCGGTGTTGAACATGGTATTGATCCCACATTTGCTATGATCGCCCATCATCAGTCCGCAGAAAGTCTGCCCACTATCGACAAGTTCACGGGTACGATAATCCCACAGTTGCACTGGTTGGTAATTATTCTTCAAGTTTGAGGTATTAGAATCAGCCCCAAAATTGCACCACTCACCGATGACTGAATTGCCTACAAAGCCTTCGTGCCCCTTATTGCTATTGGCCTGCACCACAATATTTTTCACCTCGCCACCAATTTTGGAGCTGGGACCGATAGTAGTAGCCTCCCGTACTTTAGCCCCCATATTTACGTGGGCTCCCTCTAGCATAGCAAATGGCCCTTTGATGACTGCATTTTCGTGAATAGTTGTATTCTTGCCTAAATACACCGGGCCACTTTCGGCGTTGATGATGGCGGCTTTAATATTCGCTCCTTCCTCCACAAATATTTGAGAGTCGCCGTAGGTGCGCGTGTATTTATCGGTAATCGTTGCGGAAGAGCGGTTTTGGGTTAGGTGCGCGTAATCCGCTTCAATCTGGCTACCGTTCTGCTGGAATATATCCCACACCTGCTGTATTTTGACTATTGACTGAGCGTAGGTAATACTCCGATAATCAGAAAGCAGTGCAGGTAAATTACCTAGCTGAAGGTTACTACTACTGAGTGACTGTAAATCTTCACCGGGCACCCGGGCGGCAATAAAGCAATCACCCTGAAAAAGAACGGTGCGAGACTCTAGTATCTTAGCACGCTGAATGAGATCGGTATTTGGACAAACCGCTGGGTTTACTAGTAAGTTATCTTCCTCAATAATCAGCGAATACTTGGATTGCAGATAATCCACGGTGAGATAAGAAGGATTAGTCAACACCATTTCTTCCGCTAGATACATCTGCCACTTCTCACCCAAAGTGCGAATACCCACTCGCAGCGTAGCCACCGGACGGGTAAGCGTAAACGGCTTCAGCGAGTCCCGAAAGTTGGGCAGGTCAACAAAAACTAGCTGCATAATTCTAAAGGGTAAAAGGTAGAGTATAAAGGGTTAAAGGCAATACTGGTTGATAATTTAAACTAACTCTATGAGAAACTCTTGAACAACGATACCCTTCAACCATCCACCCTTCACCCGCGCCGCGTCGGCTTCTACCTTTTCAAAAGATGTGTCGGACAAACGCCTCAATGGCTTCGTATTCGGCTAGGCCCAGGTCGTCGTAGGCATTAGCGGTAGCTTGGTTACGATCTTCGGCACGTTGCCAGAACTCCCGTGGATCAGAACCAGGAAATAGCGGACGGTCTTTTTGCGATTGGTGCTTAAAGATAGCACGGCGCTTTCGCATCAGTTCCACCGGACTGATCGGTACGGCCATCTCAATCTGATGAATATCCCACTCTTGCCAAGCCCCCCGATAGAGCCATACGTAGCAATCATCTAGCCAAGCTTCGCCCTTTAATCGATCCAGCGCCGCAAAAATGGCGTTTAGGCATACCCGGTGCGTACCGTGCGGATCAGAAAGGTCACCCGCAGCGTAGATCTGATGAGGCTTAATCTTTTGTAGTAAGTCTACAGTTAGCTGAATATCTTCTTCCCCTAAGGGCTTTTTACGTACTTTACCCGTTTCATAGAACGGCATATCCATAAAGTGAGCGTTCTCATCGGGAATACCACAGTAACGACAAGCGGCCTTTGCTTCACCCCTTCGAATGAGTCCTTTAATTAATTGAACCGGGCGCGGGTCAGACTGACCAGGCTCTTTGCTCTCCATAGCCTCAAATACTTCATCAAATAGTGAATCAATACGTTCGTTCTGCAAGCTGAAGACTTCTTTAAAATCTTTAGCAAAATCGGCAAAGCGTAGCGCGTCATCGTCAAATACCGCGATATTACCCGAGGTCTGGTAAGCTACATGAACCTCATGGCCTTGATCTACCAGCCGAAGCAAGGTGCCTCCCATAGAAATTACGTCATCGTCGGGATGGGGACTAAAAATAAGTGCCCGCTTAGGGAAAGGTTGCGCCCGTTCGGGACGTTGACTGTCATCGGCATTAGGTTTGCCACCTGGCCAACCGGTAATGGTATGCTGTAGTTCGTTAAATACTCGGATGTTAATATCGTAAGCCGGACCGTGGTCGGCAATAAGATCGCTCATACCATTCTCGTTGTAGTGTTCTGGAGTGAGCTTAAGAATGGGTTTATCCACGCGGCCACAGAGCCACACCACTGCTTTACGAGTCAGTGCTTGAGTCCAGTCGCAAGGGCCTACCAGCCACGGGGTTTTTATGCGGGTAAGCTCGGCGGCGGCTCCTTCGTCTACAATAATTTCAGCATCAGCATGGTTCTGGAGAAAAGTGGCGGGCACCTGATCGGTGATAGGGCCTTCAATTGCCTTTTGAATAACCACGGCTTTTCCTTCGCCCCAAGCCATGAGAATAACCTTACGAGCCTCCATAATGGACTTTACCCCCATAGTAATGGCTCGGCGGGGAACAAATTCTTCCCCAAAAAAGTCGCTGGCAGCGGCGATACGAGTGGTCTTATCCAGGTTAATAAGGCGAGTACGAGAGGCTTCACGGGAACCAGGTTCGTTAAAGCCAATATGTCCGGTACGCCCAATCCCCAGCAGTTGAATATCAATTCCTCCGGCATCTTGTATCATTTGTTCATACTGAGCGCAGTACTCACCAATCTGCTCAATAGAAACAGTACCATCGGGCACGTGTACATTACTTTTGTCAATGTCTACGTGGTCGAAGAGGTACTCATTCATGAAGCGTACGTAGCTTTGCAGCTTATCAGGCTCCATAGGATAGTACTCATCCAAATTGAATGTGATTACATTCTTAAAGCTCAGCCCTTCTTCTTCGTGCATTCGCACCAGCTCATCGTATACTCGGGTAGGTGAGGAGCCGGTAGCCAAGCCTAGTACACAATTTTCACCTGCCTGCTGCTTCTCTTTAATTGATTGCTGAATGTTTTTAGCAATCTCTAAAGAAGCCGCGCCAGCGTCTTCATAAATGGTAGTCGGTATTTTCTCAAACTGTCTCTCCAGCGTAGTAGCAGGGTTCATAGAAGGTAGAATTAGGTGTTAACAAGTACCCTGCAAAATTAGGCAGGATTTTATCAATCTGCAACGCGCTTTTGCCAACTGTCTATTTTAGGGCGTTAACTAATTGAGGCAGTTCGCCATTGGCGAAGGGTACGGTAATCTCTCGCTATTCTCCGTGAATAATTCTCTCTACCGTAGTCACTAATCATTAGCGCGCCAGATAGTCCTTTTAAAACAAGTGTTATATAATAAACCTTATTCTGATAATTATTTACTCCGAGGTTCGTGACATCACGAACCTTAGGAGTTTATCGGAATACCCTCTAATATTTTAGGCAGGAAGTCTTAGAGTTGATAGCGCATCGTCTAAGAAAATATCTCAAAGCCACCAGGTGTTGTGCAACAAAAAAGCTGACGGTTGTCTAATAAGACAGCCATCAGCTTCCAGCTAACAATAGCTATTTGTAGAATACTGCTAAAGCTAAAGTGATTCAATATCTGGGGGAACCACAAACCATACATCATTCACTCCCTGACCATTGATCGCTCCCCGGTTCATATTATCGTTCACAAAGAAATAAAGAGGGCGGTGGCGGTACATGGTAATATCGCCTTCTTCGGTAGTGGTTGTGCCAAAGTCATCACCAGATAATAATGAGGGTACGGTAACTCCATCAATCAAAAAGGGAGGCCAAGCATCCAGGCAACCACCTGTACAGTTAGATTGCTCAGCAGAATCTACGGTAAACAAATACAGGGTTAGCCCATCTTCATTCACCAAATAATCGGTCATTTCACCGTCTATCTCCTGTCTTCCTAAGAATACGGTGTAATCTTTGGCAACAAACCATACATCGCCTAAACCATCTCCTTCAACATCTCCGGGTGCAGTATCATTTTGAAAGAAGTATAAAGGCCAACCTTTGTAGGTAGTCTGCGGGCTTCCATCCTCTCGGGTAATAGTACCAAAGTCGGTGGTGTTTAATCCTGAACCTACCGTAAGTTCTTCAGCGTAAAATACTGGCCAACGTTCAACACAGCCTCCGGTGCAAGCACTTTCTCCGTTAACGTCGGGGGTAAACAAGTAAAGCGTATTGCCTTCTGCGTCTACGAGGATTTCACCAAAAGTATCATTTTGACTAAGTTGAACGGCTGGGGTACTGGTAGTGGGTGGTAGCAATACTCCTTCAATAGTGTGAACAATACCGTTGGAGGCCTCCAAGTCAGTATCCAGCACTTTAATATTGTTGATAAATATGTACCAATCGTCTAGCGTAACGGTTACGTTCTGTCCCTGGAGGGTTTCCAGCATAAGGCCATTATCAAGTGTAGCTCGGGTAGCTCGTAGGTTTACTACATGATACAGTAGTACGTTGGTAAGCACATCCTTATCAATCTCTTCTAGCCCGCTCACTCCGAGCTGCTCAAATAAATCTTTGAAAGCTTTGTTAGTGGGAGCAAATACCGTAAATGGTCCACGTTCGTTCAAGGCATCAACTAAATCAGCTCGCTTCAGTGCATCTACCAATATTGAAAGGTCTGGTGACTCTTGAGCAAGTTCAACAATGGTAACCTCAGTGTTATCTCTATCATCAATTTCATCAATAATATCTTCAAGAATTCGCCTACAGCTACTAAACGAAAAGAGAACGGTTAGCAGAATAAGTGATGCCAAGGTGGGGTGTGCAATGCGTTTCATATCAGAATGTTAGTTAGGGTGTAGATCGAGAACTTAACTTAAACAGATATGTTTTTAGGGCATTTAAGAATATGTTAAACAATTGTTAAGTAATATGACAAAATTAATTTAACAAGATATATCTTTACACTATGAAAGGTAAGAAAAGATATATTACTTTGGATGAGAAGCAACGCAAAGAATTACTGGCGGGCTTCAAAACTGGCAAAAAACCCGTCTTCAGAATGCGTTGCCATTTGATTCTGCTCAGTGATCAGGGGCATGGTGTCCAGCAGATTGCCGAGCTATATCAACTAAGTCGGCAAAGCGTGGCGAACTGGTTCACACGCTACGAGCAAGGAGGCATTACGGCTTTGCATACAATACAAGGTAGAGGTAGACGGCCTATTTTACGTATTGACAATGCGGTAGAAGTCCAGCAGGTTGAACAGTTGGTTGATCGGCATCCACAAACACTTCGGCCGGTCTTAGTTGCTTTGAGTCAACAAGGGAAGGTGCTATCTAAGCGAACGTTGCAGCGATTTTTAAAAAGATTGGACGGAAATGGAAGCGGTTCCGAAGAAGTCCGTTAGGCCAACCCGATCAGAAAATATATGAACAGAAGTGTCAACAACTCGTGATATTACACACGTTAGCTGCCTTGGGCTATATTGATTTGCGATTTGGCGATGAAACTGGCTTTTCCATGGCTCCCTCCGTTCCTTATGGTTGGCTGCCAGTAGGAAGCCAACGGGCGATCCGTTCCGACAGTGAGCGGGTCACCAATGTGTTTGGTCTGATGAACAGGCGCCAGCAATTGAGCAGCTATCCTACCCAAGGGCATATCAATGCAGAATTTATCATTCAGTGCCTAGACAATTTCTGCACCACAATCCCCCAACTGACAGTTGTGGTACTAGACAACGCTTCATGGCATACGGCCCGAGCTATTCAAGCTAGAAGAGAAGCATGGCAAGAGCAAGGGCTTTTTCTGTTTTATTTGCCTACGTATAGTCCGCACCTGAACCCCATTGAGATACTATGGCGAAAGATCAAGTATGAGTGGCTAAAGCCTGAAGCCTATAGCTCCAAAGAACAGCTACAGCAAGCGATCTTCAATATCCTGAGACAGTTTGGAACCGAGTTTCAAATCAACTTCTCACTCACCTAAATGTTGTTACACTAATTATGTTACACTACTTAGTGTAGTCTGCCTTACATTTCTGAGATTAATCTTGCGTCCTCAGGAGCCTCAAAATAAGTGTTGGTGATGTCTGGCGTAAATTCTACTCGGCTAACCGCTATCTTGGTAATATGCTCAGCCGGTTGTTCGCCCTTCCACCAGTAAGTATCAAATCCAGTAGCTAAAGTAATGCCGTCAACAGTTTGGTGCCCGATCCAGGCCATAAACTTTTCCGGTAAATGACCACCATCGGGAAAGTAGCCAGGGTAAGAGACAATGTAGCGAGTCACATCTACCCGTTTAGTTTCCCGATCAATATACACCACGTAGTAGTCATCGGGGGCATCACCCACGTTCTCGCCAAAGGTGATTTTTACAGCATCGTAAACACGGTCTTGGTAGGTTTGCTCACCCAAGAGTTCAAAGTTAGTGCCTTCATCTGCCAGTACGAAGGGAATACCCACAAAGTAATAGGGGGTGAGTGACCAAAAACGGGTATTGTAGGGCATTTCCGTATCAGCCGGATGTATCCAGGCTTGCGTGCCCGTCCAGCCGTATTCTCCAGTAGTATCTATTCGCTGGTGGCGCGTGCGAGCCGACCAGTAATCGGCCACTTCGTAAGTATTACGAGGAGTGCTGCCATCCAGTGGTTGATAGTTAAACTGAAAAGCCAGTGGCCCATTGCTAAACCACTGGGTTAGTCCCCCGTGAGCTTCGATAGCCTGCCACACGAAAGTACCAGCATTAGAAGAATTCAGTCGCTGCTGGGCTTTAGCTACTCGCTCATCAATCCACGAAGATGGTACACGAGCCAGTGAATCCAGTGCAGCACTTTCAGTCTCGGCGGGGGGCGAGGGAGTGGCGCAGTTGGTTAGTATTAGTATAATTACTGTAAAAAGGAGAAGCGGTAATTTCATGAAATATGAGTTTAGTTAATTGTCGCTTACGGCAAAAGTCGGTTATTGAGCGACAACTACCTCAAACATATGGTGCTCATTATCGGCGTAAGGCTCCCAGTAGGGTCGGTCACCAAACGTATTGTTTTCACTAAATACTTCAAACCCCTCTTCGGTATTCCAGATTCCAAACAAAGAAATAGTAGAACTATCCGTACTGTTGAGGGTCATAATAAAGTCTAGGGTAGGTTCCGATCGTACCATTGCGGTAGTCATGCCTTTAGCAATGGTAGATAAGGTGTCTACTGCTGATTTTCGTTTCATTAAGAACTCAGAGTACTGAACGGAACTGGTAGTATCTAGCGCGGCAAGCTTAGCGTCTTTAGATCCGTGATTTACAACTTTAGAGGTAAGTATCTTGTAGCTGTCGTCAGGCATTGCATCCGTAGCGTACTCTTCAGCCGCCGCTTCCGAATTCCAGGTAGTAATTTGTACTACTCGTCCCTCGTTACGAGCTTTAAGTACCATACGGCTTGCTAAATCAGGTTTATTAATGACAGCTGTACTAGCGGATAGCGTGCTATCGACCGTAGTCGCGTCAGTATCCCATACCTCGAAAACATATAATTGGTTAATAGTGGTGTCTACGGTAACCGAAGCTGACGACGATTCTGACTTTTCTGCCGTTTGATCTTCAGTAGTTTCTGATGCGCCACAAGCCGACAATAGCAGAGCAGTTATTGAAGCTAATAAAAAAGTGAACTTCATAGCAAATAGGGTAGGTTACAGGTTAATTTCTAGTGTCCTATACTTCTCGCCTACGGCAAAAAACTTGGAAAAGTTAGGGTAAAATAACGTAAACCTTATCAAGTTTAAGTTGGTGTAGTATAGTCTTACTATCCCTAGTCAAAATTGTAAGCAGCTTGCTTAAAACATAACACTCAAACTCAAATAAATGAAGTTAAAGCACTTAATAACAGTACGGAATACAAAATGACCATTAGGAGATTGAAATTGATGGTTAACCAAACCGCTTAAAACAAAATGTACGTAATTGGATAAAGCAGGTAACGGCTATTAATTACATTGACTTGCTTCTACAGTATCATCATAAGAATCTCCGTCATCTATTCGGGAGCTTCCGGCACTTATCACCTGATAAGTGGTAATAGTCAGACAAGAACGAAAGTAAAGTAGGGCTTACTTGCATACTCATTCATAAAGTTTCAACCCAAAAGGTAAACGTTTTGGTATGCTGCGTTAGCTAAATTGTAGCCGATCACTCTCTTTACTAAAGTTTATTCTAGCAGAAACACCAATTGAATAGTACCACTAAAAGGCAGAGCCAGTGTAAAACGATAGGGTTCCTTGGCTTACCAATAGCAAAGAATAGTCGAAACAACGGAAGTAAATAGCTCCTCACCCTGAAAATAACAAAATTTACTACTGAGAAGTGACTTACCACGCTTGTAACCACCGTAAAACGTCATTGGTTAGCGGTACTGACCGACAAAATTAAAAGAAGATATGATTGAGGAGCCACTCCTCAATACATTGTATAAAATAATCAGTACGTAGGATACGAATAAACTTACCAAAATAACAGCATAATACTGCTTGCTTGGTATAGCATCTGGCTAGTTGAATGTACGTTTAAAGTAAGAAAAGCTAGTGATACTTAGTAACAATTAAGCAAAACAAAGGAGACGGCAGTAAAAATTACTTAATAAACTAACTAGGCTTTTTAGCGTGGTGCCAGTAGAAACTGGGTACTACCTTTACAGCAAAGAGATTACTATGAAGATTGAAGATTTGCTACGGAAGTCAGACAAGGCCATTGACGGGGTACTGAAAAATAATGCTTGGCAGAAAAAAGTGAATCCTTTAGGGTTTACCACTGCCGAGCTACAGAAGGGAAAAGCGATGAGGGCGGAGCTACAGCTACTGTCGGTAGCTCAGCAAAAAGAGTACGGTGAGCAGTACTCGGCTACCGATGCGCTACACCAAGCCCGGCAAGCAGCCTGGAAAATATATAAGCATCACCTACAGGTAGCTCGCTTAGCTCTGGCAGATGATCGAGGACAGTACAAAGCATTGCAGTTAGACGGAACGCGGGAAAAAGGACTACTAAAATGGGTAAAGCAAGCGCGGACCTTTTATGCTAACGCGCAATTGGCGTCTACCAAACTTAAAGCCTATGGCATCAAATCTGAAGATTTAGCGCAGGGGGCATCCTTAATTGAAGCCGTATATGAAGCTTACGATCGCCGCGATAAAGAACAAGACGAAGCCCGGCAGAGCACTCACGCTCGCCGTCAAAAAGAAATGCAGCTTACTCGTTGGATGCGTCGCTACGTGCGGGCGTTAAATTTTGCCTTCGAAAACCAACCGGAGGTGCTTCAGGAACTGGGGCTAAAGGTAAAAGAGGAAACTAACGCGTAACAATATAGTAGCGGGAAAATGGCGTGCTATAAATAGCTACCGTAACGATGCATAATTTGAAGTATTTAGTTCTGCTAGGAATTTTGAGTATTGGATTAAATCAGCCTCTTCATTCTCAAGATACTCTGTACTTAAACGCTAACTGGCAGGTAGTAACGAATTATAATTTAGCCAAATATAAACGTGTACTTCAGAAGGAGGGTAATGGCTGGTATGTAGAAGATTACTACTATCCTGCCAATACTTTGCAAATGAAAGGTCACTTATCTTCTCTTTCTCCCGATGTGTTAGAAGGCTCAGTTGTATTTTACTATAAGAACGGAAACATAGAGAAGCAAGGCAGTTACGTAAAAGATCGGCGGATGGGCGTGCACAAGGAGTATTACGAGAGTGGTCAGATTCAGTCGGAGATAGACTATCGTTCTGAGGGACTACATTTTATTCAGATGTGGAATGAAAAGGGTGAGCCTCAGTTGAGTAATGGTACTGGCTCTTACCAAAACGTGACTTCTAACGGAGATATTCAGTTTGCTTTTATTGAAGATTATAAGATGGTAAAGAACTATACAGTACGCCAGCAACAGCAGGATACAGTGTATAGCATGGTAGAAGTATTACCGGAATACCGGGGAGGGATGGAGAAATTCTACCGAATCATTCAAAAACAACTAAAGTATCCGAAATCGGCTCGGCGCAAAGATATTGAGGGCGTGGTCTACGTTCAGTTTACAGTTGACAGACAAGGGCAGGTAACTGAGGTGAAGACACTTAAAGGAATTGGCAATGGCTGTGATCAAGAATCGGAACGAGTGGTGCAGCAAAGTAAACGATGGTCGCCAGGTTTGGTAAACAATAATCCGGTGAAATGCCGAATGGTACTCCCCATTACTTTTAAGTTGCGCTAATAGAAACACCTCGAGCAGTAGGTAAAAGCTGGCACTCCTTGTGTACACCTGAGCTAACCTATTCTATCTGAGGATCCTGATCCGTATTTTTCTTATTTTAGGTGCGTAATCATGATCCTACATGAAGTATTTATTTGTATTTGGATTATGCATCGCAAATAACCTATCATCCTGGGCGCAGGATACCGTTTACTTCAATAAAGATTGGCAAGAAGTAAGCGATTGGAAAGATGCTGCTTACAAACGCTTAATGAAGCGGACGGCTGTAGGGTGGTATATTAATGACTTTTATTACCCTAGCGACAGATTGCAGATGGAGGGAGAAGTGTCTTCCTTAACCCCTCCTATTCTAGAGGGCTATTGTGTTCACTATTACCATAATGGAAATAAGAAAAGAGAAGGAGGGTATAAAGGTGGAAGACCAATAGGATTGCATAAGGAATATCACCCTTCCGGACAAACTAAAACAGAAATTGATTACCAAACTGATGGTTTATATGTTGACCAAGTATGGGCAGAGACGGGAGAACCGTTGCTTCAGGAAGGTAACGGAGAGTACGAAGACGTAAACGCAGATGGGGATAAGGTCTACCAGAAAATTCGTAAGCACGGCGTAGCATTGAGTTATACTGTACGAACTCAAGAGCTGGATACTTTATACTCTGTGGCTGAACAGATGCCTGAGTATCCGGGTGGGTACGATCGTCTCTACCGGTTCGTTCGAAAAAAGTTAAAGTACCCCAAAGTAGCACTCAGAGCTAGAATACAGGGGGTAGTTTATGTACACCTTATTGTAAACAAAACTGGAGAAATCACTGAAGTAAACGTAATAGAGAATATTGGAGCTGGCTGCGGCAAAGAAGCAAAACGGATAATTGAAAGGCTGAAAACCTGGAAACCCGGAGAGGTAAACGGTAAGCCAGTAAAAACTCCAATAGTGCTGCCTATCGCTTTCAAGTTAAAGCAAAAGCGTATATTTTTTGTAGGTAACATTTAAGACTACTGATTCACAGGGGAGAGTGATGCTCATCGAGCGCTTGAGCTATTTTCTACTCTGCTCATCTGTTATCATCATGAAAAAGTGATAGCTGTTATTTCAACTCAACTTGAATAGCAGCGATAAACAAGACGGTTAGAGTGGAAGTGACCTTAGATTAGCTACATTGATCGTGATCGGTTAAAAGCCCAATTTCAGGAGTGTAAGCCCTCACTCTTAGCACTTGCACAATAAAGAGCAACTATCACGTACCTGTTCATAAAGTGTCTTTAGTGAAGGTTGCCAAATCGATAAACAATCCCTACCTGCGCTGGAATAAAGAAAATGTTATCTTCAATAAGCTCCCCAACCAATGGTAGGGAATCACCTCGGGTAAAAATACCTTGTACGCGGACATCAGCTTGTATTCCCCAGTGGTCGGTAATGGGCCACTCAGCCCCCACCAAAGGAGCCACTCCCCAGTAACGGCGTGCGAAGCTTAGTCCTAATCCTTCAGCATTGATACGGTTAGTACTTACCGTAAATCCAAAGTAGGGAGCAATCCGCTGGGCAGGGATTTGGTAGCGTATGCCTCCACTCCAGGTATCTACCTGAAGGTCAAATAAGAGGGCTTCGGGTAGGTTCAGAAAATCCAGGAGTTCCTGGCGGATATTAAGATCATCTAAGCCCGCAACCAACTCCAAGTGATACTGACCGTAGGCAGCTCTTACCGACCAAGAATCAGACAAATCATAACCAATTTCTAATCCGTAGCCCACATCAGGATTAGTATACTCGTTGATAGAACCTAGTGGTATACTAGTATTGAATTGGGGTACAACCGAGAACTGGGCAAAAGCTGGTAACGCCAACCCAACTATTAGGCTAATAGTTAGTGTGTATCTTAAAAGTGATAGCATAGCTATCGTATAACGAGGTTGAGTCGTATGTGTTATGTTAAGCGTTAGATTTCGAGGATGAGTAATGCTTAATATTTATCTATCAGTCATTTACTGTTACGGATTTCGGTATGGCGAATTTCACCGCCACTGCTGCCAACACGGAACATCAGGCCAAGTACTACTATGCCGAGTACAAAAGTGACAATACTTAACAGCCGACCAGGACCATAGATTGTTTTACGAGTAAAGAAAAAGCTGGCTAATGCCAGTAGACCTAAACCATCCATAAACCAAACAGCAGTTTCGGCAATCTCTTCGTGCCGGTGAATAATGTCGTGGTCAATCCCAAGTTCTTCTACAATCTCTTCGGCTCCTTCCCCGCTTAAGTACACCGGAATAGTAACAAGAGTCATCAAAATCAAAATAATGAGTCCAGTATTGAGTAAGCTTTTATTTTTACCGAACACTCCAATACCTAGTAGCACCGTGCCAAACAATGTACCAATAATTGGGAAGTGGTTAAGCGCAAGGTGGATTTGGGCGTCGTTCATATATTAGGGATTGGGTTTTAAATCACCGGAGACCGAAATTAGTAATCATTTTTCAGTACAGATAAGGTTAAGTCTAATTTTTGTGTGCGGTCGCTAACGATTTATGATTCGTTGATGTTGTGTAATTGAAAAGCAGTAACCAGCTTATGGCAGAAGAGCATTCGCATGATTGTAAGCACGATCATGATCATCACCATCACGGGGGCACTCACGTGCATCCGGTGACTAGCAATCTGAAGGTAGCTTTTTTTCTGAATCTGCTCTTTACCATTATTGAATTTATTGGTGGGGCACTTACCAATTCGGTGGCTATTTTGGCCGATGCCGTGCATGATCTGGGAGATACGTTTGCTATTGGCTCCGCTCTGTTTCTAGAAAATTACTCAGAAAAAGGGCGTAGCAACACATTCTCGTTTGGTTACAAGCGGTTCTCCCCCCTTAGTGCGCTTATTAACTCTATCATTCTGTTGGTAGGCTCTATCATTATTGCGTACGAAAGCATTCCCCGGCTACTCAATCCTGAACCAGTGGCCTCCGAAGGAATGCTGTACTTAGCCATACTGGGTATACTAATGAATGGGGCCGCTGTGCTTCGGTTGAAGAAGGGAGGCAACTCTATTAATCAGCGTACTGTAATGTTGCACCTGATGGAAGATGCCTTGGGTTGGGTAGCGGTGCTCATTGGCAGCGGAGTGATGCTATTGACCAACTGGGTAATTATTGACCCAATCTTATCAATCGGTATTGCTTTATTTATTCTCTGGAATGCATTTAAGAATTTACGAAAGGTACTGATGATTTTTTTACAGGCCACTCCTGAGAACCTAGATATTGAAAATATCCGCCTGACACTTCGTGCTATTGAGGGGATAACAGACGTGCATGATATTCACTTGTGGACGATGGATGGGCAGTACCACATACTGTCGGTACACGTGGTTGTAGAAGAAGATAAGCGACTAAATGAATTAGCTGATTTACGGGGCAGGGTACAGCAGCAGCTATCTAGCTATCACATTAATCATATTACTATCCAGTTTGAAGTAGTAGGGGAGAAGTGCGTGTTAGAAACGCATTAATCGGAAACCGAAGACCGGAGTCAGGAAACCGGAGGTAGCAAGATAAGGGGATAGATAGTGTACGCGGCTGACGCTTACCTATAAACTAAAGATAAATTGATAACTATATGCGGACTCCGGTCGGCCGCCGACGCGGTTTCCGTTTTCGGTCTCCTTTAATAATTATGAACAGTACAGCTCAAGAGAAATTCAGTGAACAGGTAGATCAGAAGCGATGGCTACAGATTGCTTTCTGGCTGAGTATGGTTACAATCTTTTACAATGCCTTGGAAGGAATTATCTCTACCTACTTTGGTCTGCAAGACGATACACTGGCGTTATTTGGTTTTGGTATTGATAGTTTTGTGGAAGTACTTTCTGGTATCGGAATTGCCCATATGATTTACCGGATGCAAAATAGTTCTGAAGTGAAGCGCGACCAGTTTGAAAAGCAAGCCTTACAACTAACGGGTTTTTGTTTTTACTTTCTGGCGGTAGGAATGATTCTAACATCAGGACTAACGATTTGGGCGGGTGAGCAGCCGACGACCACCTTAGTTGGAATTATCGTGGCCCTCGCTTCCATCGGTTCTATGTATTTTCTGGTAAAGTATAAACTAAGAGCCGGGCAAAAGCTTAACTCTCAACCTATTATTGCTGATGCCAACTGCACCAAAACCTGCTTGTACTTATCAGTGCTGCTACTAATATCCAGCGGATTGTATGAGCTGTTCCGTATTCCCTACATAGATGCCATAGGTGCTTTAGGTATCTCCTGGTTTGCCTTCAAAGAAGGCCGGGAAGCCTTTGATAAAGCGAAGGGTAAGGAGTGTGGGGATTGTTGTTAACGGAATCCGGAAACGGGAGTCTGAAGACCGAAAATAATAATCATTTATCAGTACAGTTATAGACTACGGTTATTCTTTTAAAATTAAACTATTACAGTACTATTCTGCTTTTACGGATTCCGGTGTCCGGTCTCCCGTTTTCGTATTGTGCTTGTAAGATTTAGCTGTAAATTGTCTTTTATTGTCACGGGGTAATTTGTAATTCGCATCATGGTTCATTTAGTTGTTGATGCCGATAAACGATCGCGATTGCTCAATCTCAAAGAGCTGTTGCATTACCGTGATTTATTTTATATTCTGGCCTACCGCGACCTGCGGGTACGCTACGCTCAAACTTTTTTGGGGCTGCTATGGGCAATACTGCAACCACTGGCAACACTCGCCATTTTTACAATCGTTTTCGGTCGGGCAGTGAAGGTTGATACAGGCGGAGTACCTTATCCTTTGTTTGCGATCACCGGAATGGCAGCCTGGACGTATTTTGCCTTTGTAATGAAGGAGTCGGGCAACTCAATTATCAGTGCTCAAGGGATGGTAAAGAAAATCTATTTTCCCCGATTGGTGATTCCACTCTCTAAAGCAGTAGTTGGCTTCGTAGATTTTGGTATTGCTTTGTTGTTTATGGTCATTCTAATGCTGGTGTATCAGTATCCGCTTGTGCCGCAACTGATTTTTCTGCCGATTTTTATCTTACTTACTATTTTCTCGGCTTTATCAGTAGGTATCTGGCTTAGTGCTCTTACCATCCGCTACCGCGATTTTCAGCACGTAGTCCCTTTTTTAGTACAGTTCGGTCTATACGCTACTCCAACGGCTTATCCAGCATCAGCTATTATTGATAATCTTCCGAAGTGGGCTACCGTTATTTATTACCTTAACCCAATGGCCGGAGTAGTAGAAGGATTTCGTTGGTGCTTATTGGGAGGCGTGCCCCCTAGTCAGTATGCTTTTCTTTCTTTTAGCCTAGTGGTAGTGCTGTTTATCTCTGGCTTATTCTATTTCAAACGAGTAGAGCGGGTAATGGCCGATATTGTTTGATTGCAGTTCATCTGTTAAGGGGTGAGTAAACATCAGTCATTAACCACTATTTACTATCAATTATCCATTGTCACTTATAAACTACTCTATTGTTCACTGCTAAATGTTCTTTTGAGCTAATAGTAGTATTGGGCAAGCAATGTAAAATGTCCTCTCGGGATAGTTGAAGATAATGGAAGTGTCTTTAAACATAGTATTACCTATCGAACCCATCCGGGGTATTCCAGGGGTAAGTTCTCGCTGTGGTAGGCTTTGAGTGAAAGGTGCTATTGTGGTTACTTCTTCGTAGTAACCAGGGCCAATAAGCACGGAAGGAATCAACCCTTTTTTGCCTCTTAAAATACCGTTGTACCCCACACCTACTTTGGCGGTTTTCGCTTTAGTCATCATCTTTTGGAGAAGCGAGTCGGACAGTTGAAGTAGTAATGAGTTATTAAACCCTAAATCTAGCATTAAGTTCATTTCCACTGTCGCTGTTTGGCCTTGTACTAAAGCCGAAAGGTAGGGTCTACCCGTTATTACCTGCATAGGAACTGCCTGATAGTTTGCAGCGGGCGAAAAGCTTTTGTGCTGATGTAAGCGTAAAACTTGATTGGGGTAGTCTATCTCCACAATAAAACTACGAAACAAGGTAGACCCCAATACACCATGAATAGTTTTCTGATTTCCTTTTAGTTTGGAGAAAGGGTTTCTGTCTAGTACCACCATTCCAATGCGGTCTGTTGCTACCCCTGATAGATGAAGCGATGTTCCTGAGATCGTGGTTGCCCCTACTGCCTTACCATCCCCAGCCCCCCGTACAGAGATTTTATTTCCTAATGCTAAAGACAACCCTTTAATGTAATTCTTATGGAAAATTATGGGATTGCTAGTAGCGTTATCCAGAATGAAGTTCATAGGGCGTTTGCTGGCAACAACTACTTCTACCACAATTAAATTGTTTACCAAAGTGAAAGGGATTTCAGTGGAAGTTTGTCCATTGGTTAGTAAAAAAATGTGTTGAGACCCTGCTGATGTTGAAATGTGAGGAAACGTAATAATGATAGCAAGTAAAGAAACCAATCTTGGTAATAGCGGAATAGAGGGCAGCATAATAGGGTAATTTTGTTTTTAATAACATACGGTAATTGTATCTGGCAAGGTATCACCTGATTGTAGGGTTATTTCTAGCGTATTTAGTTGGTGCCGAAAAGTGCAAAAGCGGAAAGGAGTGCGGTATTAGCTCAAAAAACACATCTTTTCACTCAAGTTGAGAGTAGGAAAGGTATGAATGCATCACCCATAATGGGGGAACGTATTATTCGAAATTGGTTTACTAAAAGCAAATCCCCCATTTAGGGGGAATTCTTAAATAAAATTCGTTGAATTATTTTCAGAACGGCTACTATAAAAGGTAGTAGGCTAGCGATCTTGTTGTCAAATTTGTACTTATTATTAATTGAAATGGCGTCTGATAACAGAGGTTGAGAGTTGTGAAGCAAGATAAATGCTGCAATAGGAAAAAATAACAAAGAACAGATTTAAATAACCCTTCCCTTGGCAAGGTGACCTAAGAAAATACCCAGAATAGCGGGATGTATTAGCTGCCCAAGAATGCCCAAATTTGCGTACTGGCATACTCGGCTCGCCGATCAAACAGGTATGCTCAATCTCCATACTTCTTAATAACCTAATTTCTCTTTTTATGAAAGTACATTTTTACCAAATGATGTGCCTGCTGGGGTGCTTATTTTTGGCTATGAGTGGAGCATATGCCCAGTCAGTAGTTTCAGGACAAGTAACTTCCTCAGAAGATGGAAGTGCTTTACCAGGGGTAAACGTAATCGTGAAGGGGAGCTCTTCCGGTACGGTTACAGATATTGAAGGCAACTATCGTTTAAGCGTGCCTCCCGATGGATCAATTCTCACTTTTTCTTTTATCGGTTTTCAAAGTCAGGATGTAGAAATTGGTAATCAATCTACTGTGAGTGTTGCATTGCTACCGGATACTCGTCAGCTTTCCGAAGTAGTAGTTACTGCTATCGGAATTGAACGTGAAGAGCGGGCATTAGGCTACTCGGTAGAAACTCTGCAAGGAGAAAAAATTCAACAGGTTTCGGAACCTGATCCGCTACGGGCACTGCAAGGAAAGGTACCAGGAGTGAACATTAGTGGTTCTACCGGAGCACCGGGCAGTGCCACCCGAATTACCATTCGGGGCCAATCGTCTTTTCTGGGCAACAATGAACCGCTCTACGTGGTAGACGGAACCCCGTATTTTGCCGAACAATTTGATACGTATAATCAATTAACCGGAGGGGCTTCTTACGCTTCACCACTGGCAGCATTAGATCCTAATGCTATTGAATCAATCTCGGTGCTGAAGGGAGCTGCGGCAGCTTCACTCTATGGTTCGCGGGCGGCTAACGGAGTAGTGGTGATTACTACCAAAGCCGGAAGCCCTAATCTTTCTAAAAAAGGGCTGGAAGTAACGTTTAGTAGCTCGTATTCAGTGGAGCAGATTGGAAATCTGCCCGAATATCAAAACCTATACGGCAATGGTACTGAATTTCAGTATCGTCCGGGTTCTAACGGTTCCTGGGGAGCGGCCTTTGCTTGGTTTGATTCAGTAGAAGTATGGCAGAATTATAAAACGGCTTACCCCGATTTATTTACCGATAGTATTCCTTACGTAGCCCAACCGAATAACGTAGAAGATTTGTTTCGCAACGGTCATGTTTGGGATAACTCTATTACTATTCAGGGAGGTTCTGGCAACACATCGTTTAGTTTGACCGCCTCCCACTTAGAAAACGAAGGGTACATTCCTGAAGCGAACTTTACCCGAACCAGCCTTTCGGTAGGGGCGCAAACCACGCTAGAGAACGGTCTCCGGGCGGGAGGGAACCTCTCGTATTCGGTTTCCGAGCAAAACGGGCCAATCTTTGGATCAAGTGGGGCGGCTGATCCAGGGGCTGCTTCATCCTTTGCGCGGACGCTCTGGCTCGGACGTACCTGGAACATGGACTTACCCTTCGAAACCCCGTCGGGCGCATCGCTCTTCTTTACCAGTCAGGATAATCCAATTTGGTCGTGGCGCAACAATGGCATCACCAGTAACCTAGACCGTATTACGGCGAATGCCAACCTGGGCTACGATATTACCGATTGGCTGAGCGTGGATTACCGGATTGGTATCAATCAGTTTACGGATCGGCGACAGCAGGTCTGGAACGAAGGCTCAGTTGCCTTCGGCGGTTCCGGGGCCATCGTAGATGATGATATCTACCGCCAGGAAATTGAGTCGAACTTCATTATTACGGTGGAGCGTGACCTCAGCGAATCGTTATACTTCAAAGGCTTGATCGGCCATAACATTAATCAGCGAAAAGAAGACCGTCAGCAAAATCAGGGGGTTGATATAATTGCCCCCGGTATCTTTGACTTAGACAACACCGTGAATGTTACCGCTACGGGACAGGGTAATTTTGAGCAGCGTCGCCTAATGGGAATCTATTCCGATATTACTTTGGGTTACAACGATTATGTGTACTTCAATCTTACGGGGCGTACCGACTGGTCATCTACCTTGCCCGAAGATCAGCGTAACTACTTTTACGGTTCCGCGAGTGCTTCCGTCATATTTACGGAGTGGCTACAAACCAATGAGAGCTTATTCTCGCAGGGAAAACTACGGTTGAGTGTAGCCCGGGTAGGTAACGATGCTGATCCGTACCAGTTGACTAACCTATTTTCCATCAACCGAGGAAGTAATACCAATTTAATCGGTTCAGTACCAGACAATGATCTGCCGTTTAACGGCCAACCGGGTATCACCCGCGACCCTACGGCGTTCGACCCTAATCTAAGCCCGGAGTTTACCGATGAATTTGAGGTAGGAACGACTCTCGATTTCTTTTTGGGGCGCGTAGTGCTGGACTTCACCTACTACAACCGGGTAACCCGCGACCAGATTGTAAATATCAGTGTGCCCGAAACTTCCGGCTTTCAACGGCTGGTAACCAATGCCGGAAGCATGGAGAACCGAGGAATAGAAGTGGGGTTAAACCTAGTGCCTATTCAATTGAATAACGGGCTTCGGTGGGATATTTACACGGCTTTTACCCGCAACAGGAACGAGGTGCTGGAAATCCCGGATGGGCTAGATCGGTTTAATGTGCGTAACCTCTTCGGGGGAGGTGTAACCCCAGTGATTGAGCCGGGCGAGCCTTACGGCATATTGCGCGGTTCGGTAAGTGCCCGCGACGACGAAGGCAATCTACTGATTGACCCAGCTACCGGAGTGCTGTTTCCGGCACTGGAATTCGATAAAATTGGCGATCCCAACCCTGACTTTTTGCTGGGCATAACCAACACGGTTAGCTTCAGAGGCTTCACCATTAGTGCACTGATTGATTACCGCCACGGGGGTGATATTTACAGTACTACGATAGAGCGACTACTCGGCCGGGGGGTAACCCGGGATACCGAAGATCGGGATGCCTCCCGGGTTATTCCGGGCTTCTTAGGCGACCCCAATACCGGACAGCCTATCTTAGACGAGAACGGTAACAAAATTCCGAATACCATCCAAGTCAGTACCAACGACTTGTACTTCCAGAACGGCAACGGCTCCTTCGGAATTAATGCTGAGGATGAGTGGACAGTGTACGATGGCACCGTCATTCGCTTGCGGGAGGCTTCTGTTGGTTACACCTTGCCTCAATCTTTGTTGGAGCGAACCCCATTTGGTCGGGTAACGCTCACGCTTACCGGGCGCAACCTGTGGTACAACGCCCCCAATACTCCGGAGTACACTAATTTTGATCCCGAAGTAAACGGCTTCGGCTCTACCAATACCCAAGGTATTGAGTATGCTTCAGCGCCTACCACCCGCCGCTTCGGAGTCAACCTAAACGTTACATTCTAGCCCTAAGAATTAAAACTATCATGAAAAAAATACTTCCACTATTTCTCTCAGCCGGAATGCTACTAACGAGCGGCTGTAATGATTTCTTTGACATTAACGATGACCCAAACAATCCCACTGAGGCATCGGTAGATTTACTATTGACTAATACCGAGTTGACCTTAATTAATAGTCTGGGAATGAGCACCTCCGGCTTATCAGCTATTCTATCGGTGTATATGCACCAGATGACTCGTCGGCAAGGGTTTGATGCTTACAATGTGCAGGGGACGGATTTTCCAATCATTCAGGCCTGGAGTCAATTTTACAGCATCGCGCTGGAAGACCTTCGGGAAATGAAGAATATCGGTACTGAACAAGAAGCTTGGCACTACGTAGGTATTGCTCAGATTTTGGAAGCCTACACCTACAGCCAAATGGTAGATGTGTGGGGGGATGTTCCTTTTCAGCAAGCCAACACAGCTCCCGAAACCTACACTCCTTCACCCGATGAAGATGCTAATATTTACCCCGAAGTACTAGCCATGTTAGACGAAGGAATTGCCAACGTAGAAAAAAGCTCTACGCAAACTCCCGGGGCCGATGATCTGATTTACGGAGGAAGTATGGATAACTGGCGTAAGTTTGCTAAAACCGTGAAGCTAAAGCTGTATAACCAACTACGGCTAGTGCAGGATGTATCGGGAGAGGTTAGTGCTTTATTGGCCGAAGGTGACCTTATTAGCGACCAAAGCGAAGATTTTGAACTCGCTTACGGACAAACTCAGTCGCCCGACAGCCGTAATCCGGGCTATATTGCCGATAATTTGGGTCAGCGGGTTTACTATATCAGCGTATGGTTTTACGAAACCCTTACCGGGCAAAACCCGGCGATTCTGGATGGTGTTACTGATCCTCGGGTACCCTACTACTGGTACAACCAGCTTTCGGAAACTGGTACCCCTCAAAGTCCAGCCGAATACCGCGATGGGGAATTTTTGTCAATCTACTTTGGCTCAACCGGACCCAATCAGGCCGGATTGCAAGATCAGTCGCAAACTATTTTAGGTATGTACCCGGTAGGAGGTAGGTTTGATGACGGAGGAGCTATATCACCTACCCAAACTCAGGCTCCCGGTGATGCACCTCAGCGTATTTTAACGCACTACGCCCGCTTATACATTGAAGCCGAACTAGCCCAAGCGGGAGTTACCTCCGGTGATCCCCGCGCGTTGCTAGAAAGTGCTATGCAGGCTTCATTTGCTAAAGTAAACGAAGTGGTAGCCAACTACGATGCCAAAGGGCAAGATTCCCCTCCGCCTATTTCTAATGATGCTATTAGTGCGTATATCACTACCGTGCTGTCTCGCTACGATGCGGGGGACAACAACGAAAAGTTGGAAATCATTATGACTCAGAAGTGGATCGCTTCCTTTGGGTTTGCGGTAGATGCTTATACCGATTATCGCCGAACCGGCTATCCCCAACTGTACGATCCTGATACGGACAACCTAAGCTTTACCAATGCTTCCAGAGCATTTCCTACCGTGCTACCTTACTCGGCTACAGAAGTGGAAGCAAACCCAAATGTACAGCAGCATAATCCTTCTGAAGTAAGGGTATTTTGGGATGCTAATTAGTGGCAGCCCGACTATTGAAAACTGAAAATTAAAGTACAATGAAGTTACCAAAGATATTAAGCACCAGTTTAGCCTTACTAGTAGTTTTATCAGCTTGCGATAATGAAAACTTTGTAGAAGAAAATGTTGATCGGGGGGCAATGGTATTCATTAGCCAGAAAGATCAGGATACCGGACTGGTAAACTTTATCGATCCGGATCAGACCCGGTTGAATTTTGAAGTGAGTATGACCGATGAGCAAGGTCGTAATCTAGAGTTTGCGCCAGTAGAATCTATCGATGTTACGGCTACGTTTACCAACGGCTCAACGGGTACTACCCACAAAGCGATTATAGCCACTATCACCGAGTGGCCCCAAACCCTTGATCTGGGAATTAACGATCTGGTTGGGCCGTTTTCTGAAAATACTCTAACGCGCGATAGCCTGGATCTGGGAGACAGTTTTTTTATTACGGCTGATTTCAATATGCAAGACGGAAGGAAGTTAAGCGGATGGAGTCCATCACTGCTGGATAATTCGGCAGCGTCTATCTACCGAGTATTTGTTAATTACTTAGTGGCCTGCCCCTCCGAAATTCCCACGGGAACCTGGGTTGAAATCGGCGAAAATGACGTGTCAGAGGCTACATTGACGGAGCTGAATCCGGGTATTTATGAGTTTTCCGATTTCAATGTCAACTATTATGGTGCCGGTTCTAGTCCAATCCGAGGGGTGTTTGCTGACATCTGCAATACGCTTTCACTGCAAGGGGCTACTGACTTTGGGGTTCAGTGGCGGGGAACGGGCGTATACGATCCGGTAAATCAAACCATCACGTTCCAACAGGTGGAAGATGTTGCGTTTAGTCCGGGATCTTTTGCTGGTCCGTACGTATTTGAATTTAGAGGCGAGTAGATATATGCCCGCTTCAATGTACAGAACCGCTTTAAGAGCGGTTTTTTTTATATTTAGCCCTTGCGATATTTCTGGACTTTCTCAGAAGTTAAACTTTAGTTAGGAAAGAAGCGTGTTCTCAACATATAAGTTGTAAAAACTGGGGGAAACAGCTTATGAAAAGCAATGAGGGGGGATAAAATCCCCCTGGTTTTCTGAGTTTTTTATCGAAAAATCCCCAATCCGGGGTGATATTTTACCATCCAAATATTGCGGATATTAGCTGGTACAAAAGTACAGTTTTATCGCTTATCCATATAAAATTTCAACCTATGATTCGTATTCAGTTTAAAGAAGAAGATATTGAAGCTCTACGCTACGAGCGTTTTCACAACCCTAGTGCCAGGGTGCAGCAAAAAATGGAAGCTGTTTATTTAAAAGGAAAAGGACTACCCCATAATGAGATTTGCCGTATTTGTGAGATTTCTAAGACAACGCTTATTGCCTATCTAAAGGAATATAAACAGGGTGGAATTGATAAGTTGAAAGAAGGTACTAAGTATAAAGGTCGAACCAAAAAAGTGAAAAGCACTACACTGGGCTTTTCGGAACGGCTGCGTGAGCAATCAGATTCTAAGGAGGAACCCCAGCCGGCATAACCGTTCAGTACCTTCATAAATTAAAGGCTACTTATCGCTCCTGGTAAGTGGTCTTTTTTTGTTACCTACCGGAGACTAGAATATTGAGAGAAAATGTAGAACTTTGCACGCGCAATAAATTCTACCTAAGCCTACGTGTTTTGAAAATATCCGCTTCGCTATATTCCAATCAACATAAACCACTGAAAGAACTAGTTCAAGAGCTAGATAGTCTTCGTATTGATTCCTTTCATATTGACTGTAATGATAATCCGGCAGTATTTGACGATATTCGGAAAATCCGCCAGATAAGCCGTACTCCTATCGATCTGCATATTATCTCTTCCGAACCGGAAAAGTATTTTCCCTTAATTGCGGAGCACCAAATTGAGTACGTACAGTTTCAGTACGAACCGATGGAAGGGAAGGAGCTACCCTTGCCTCCAGCCGGTACGGAATACGGTTTGGCAGTAGTATCCGATACTCCGCTGGAAGTCTTCTCAGCTTATCGAGATGTTTGTTCGTTCATTCTGCTGATGACAACTACGCCCGGGCAGAGTGGCGGAGTTTTTCGTAAAGACAACTTTAATCGCATCCGTCGGTTCGGTAAGCAATTCCCGGATAAGAAAATTCACGTAGACGGTGGGGTAAACGATGAAGTGTCGTTCATTCTACGAAGTCTGGCAGTCGATTCGGCAGTGTCGGGTTCTTTTTTAGTGAACCATACTTCAATGGGGGCCGCATTACTCGGACTAAAAATGCACGAAGTACGTTCGCACTACCGGGTGCAGGATTTTATGATGAACCTGCGAGATGTGCCGAAGCTGCTAAAAGAAAAAGTAACGCTAGCTTCTGCATTGCAAACCATCGAAGACTACGGTTTGGGTTTTACTACCATTGTAGACTCAGAAAACAAATTGATTGGCATTTCTAGCAATGCCGACGTGCGTCGTGCCCTCCTAACACACCTCGATCATTTGCCCAATATTCCTTCTGCCGAATTAATTAACTCGAATCCAATATTTATCTCAGAAGAGGCTACCGTAGAAGATATGCTTAAGCTAGTTACCAGTGTATCGTTCCCAGTGCTATTTCTACCCGTAGTAAATCAGCAGCAACAACTAACCGGAACACTAATGTTTAACAACCTGATTCGGAGTGAAGGCTAACTTAATAATAGTTCAATCACCATCAGATGAGCAGTTCAAGTACCAAGCGGTCTTTATGCTGAATCCCCGATTCAAATAAGGGTTCGTCGTAATTATTAAGAAAATAATCCCGCTCTACGGCTACTACCCGAAAGCCCATCCGCTGGTAGAAAGTAAGCTGATAGCCAAATGTTCCCGTTCCAAGGCGCACTTGCGTAACTTCTGTTGGTAAAGCCTGATGAATAACATACGCTAGCAATTGAGTACCTGTCCCTTTACCCTGCTGGTTGGGGTATACGGCAACATTCATAATCTCAACAGCCGATGCACTACACTTTTTTACCACGCACGCCCCAATCACTTGCCCCTTGTTTTTGGCTACGTAGCAATCAGTCTGCGGCAAGTATGAATTGATTAGCTTTTCCGAAGGATCGGCTAGCAGTAGTAGATCGATGGGTACTTGATTGGCAGGCACTTTCCGAATAACTAGATCTTTCATAGATGCAAATATAAATTATGCTGACTGACCCAAGTTCAAGCCTGTACAGTTTTTTTCAGTTAGCCCCACTTGGTCTACTTGCTTATTAACGAGTGAGCCAGTACATTTCTGTGAAATTAGGTTTATGAACAAATTTCTTATTTCTGCAAGTATCTGGTTCAGCACCATTGGTTTTGGGCAAGCAGCCACCGTAGATACCGTTCAAATTTTCAGTGAAGCTATGCAACGGGATATACGGGCGGTGGTGATTACACCCGAGGCCTACGCAACTAAAGAAGGTCAACGGTTTCCGGTCGTTTATCTACTGCACGGCTACAGTGGTAACTACGCCGACTGGATTAGCAAAGCACCTGATGTGGCATCGCTAGCAGATCAACACGATGTGATTCTGGTTTGCCCCGATGGGGGATTTAACAGTTGGTACCTAGATAGCCCAATAAATGATAGCAGTCAGTACGAAACCCATGTCGTGCAGGAAGTAGTCAATTTTGTGGATGAGCAGTATCGCACGTTAGCACAACCCACGGGGCGGGCAATTACCGGATTGAGTATGGGCGGTCACGGTGCCTTATTCCTAGCGATTCGTCATACTGATATCTTTGGCGCGGCAGGTAGCATGAGTGGAGGGGTAGATTTGACGTATAATGTTGATAACTGGGGTATCAAAGATCAGCTAGGAATTTATGAGCAAAGCCCACTACGCTGGGATTCGCTCTCCGTCGTCAATATGATTCCTGATCTTTCTTCCAATCAGCTTGCTTTAATTATTGACTGCGGTACCGATGACTTTTTCTTTAGAATTAATCAACAACTGCATCAGACCTTACTAGATCACCAAATCCCGCACAACTATATCGTACGACCAGGAGCACATAACTGGGACTACTGGTCAAATGCCGTAGCCTATCAATTGGTATACTTCGCCAACTTCTTTGAAGAAAATGGTTTAGCCGAAAAACAAACGCCAGTCAACGGTCAAAAATATGGACAATAAAAAGCTACTAACCATTATCGGAATGGGCGAAAAGAACGGATTAGCCCTTGCCCGTCAGTTTGGTAAAAACAATTTTATTGTGGCTATGCTAGCCCGAAGCGAAGATAAGCTGGAAGACTTTCAGCAGCAGCTCGAGCGTGAGGGTGTTGAAAGCTACTACTATCTTGCTAACGCTGATGATGCTGACTCTATTCGGGAGGGGCTTCGCTACGTAAAGGGTTCGCTGGGAGAGACGGATGTGCTGATCTACAACGCCGCCGTGATTGGAAAAACTAATTTATCCGAAATGGCTGTTAATAAGCTGGTGGATGATTTTCGGGTGAATGTCATCGGAGCAATTGTCGCGGCTCAGGAGGTGCTCCCAGCGATGGAAGCGCGCAAAGCCGGCAAAATATTTTTTACCGGAGGGGGGTTATCTATCAATCCTGACTCCCGCTACGGCTCGTTAGGTATCGGCAAAGCCGGGTTACGCAACGCTGCCTATAGTCTCCATCAAGAGGTACGAGCTAAAGGCATCCACGTAGCTACGGTAACCATTCAAGGGTTCATCCAGGAAGCGGACGAAAAATACAATCCGGCAGCCATTGCCGAGCAGTTTTGGCAACTCTACGAGCAGCGCGAAGACTTTGACATAGAAATACAGTACTGATGGCTGATCCCGTTGTAGACTCCTGGAGTGCCAATGCCTCGGCTTGGATCAGCACTATTGAAAATGAAGATTTAGAGAGCCGCAAGCTGGTAACCAACCAAGCGATTGTCGAGACTATTGCCAAGTATCAACCGAAAAAAGTGCTAGATGTAGGCTGCGGGGAAGGTTGGTTATGTCGGGCTTTGCAGCAACAAGGCATAAAAACTCTGGGAGTAGATGCTGTGGCGGATTTTATCACCTATGCCCGTCAGCAGAAGCAGGGGCAGTTTGAAGTAGCAAGCTACCAGGATTTGATTCAGCGCAAACTACTACCGTTGGCTCCGTTTGATGCCGCAGTTATCAATTTTGCCCTACTCGATCAAGAAGTGACCGAGCAGCTACTGCCGGCCCTGCACCGCTACTTATCCCAACCAGGCTGGTTATTCATCCAGACCCTGCACCCTCACGCACTAGGCAATGAGGTTCCCTACCAAAGTGGCTGGCATAACGAAGACTGGAGCCTAATGAAACAACCGTTTACCCAGCCCTACCGCTGGTACTATCGCACTTTGGAAGACTGGGTAGTACTCTTTTCTCAATCCGGTTACCGTCTGAGAGAAATACGGGAGCCGCTTCATCCTAAAACGCAGCGACCGCTATCTATTATTTTCGGACTGAGATATCATATCTAATTGTTTGAAATTGAGATTCAGAATTTCTTTTTCTTTCTGATTTTATGTGACTTTTCCTACAGGTCTCCGTCTCAAGTAAAAAACTTCTAGCTATGAAAAGACTGATATTCGTCCTACTACTATTAGGGCTAATCCTGACCTTTATTTTACAAAACACTTCGGTCACTTCTGTTAACTTCTTGTTCTGGTACTTTGAAAGCTCACGGGCGGTGCTACTGCTTCTAGTATTCCTAGCCGGACTTACTGTAGGAACTTCATTCACGCTTTACTTACGGCGGAGAAAAGCAATGAGTAGCGAGGGGCGGGGCGCAGGGAATCAGGGAGTGACAACCCGTGATTCTAATCTGGTTCATTAGCTCTTCAGTCCTTATCCTCTTCAATTTTTGTATTAGAACTATGGAAACCCAAGAAAAACTACATGAACTAGATAAAGCCATTACTTGGTGGCAAGCATCATTAGAAAATGAAGTGCTAGCGCTTCAGCGGGAAGCTAAAGAAGCAATTATCCGCAAGCTAAAGTACGAACGGCGTAAGCTAATAGAAGAAGAAAGTGGTGCTTCGCTAGAGGGCATTTTGCTAAACCTGCGGGATACTGCTATTGATACTTTTGATGGTCTGACTGGGCAGTTAGCTGAAACAGTCAACGAGTTGCTTAAAGAAGAAAAGTCTTCTCAGCCTTCTAGTCTACCCACTATCTCCGAACCAAATAAAGAATCGGTTGACGAGGTTTAAGATACTATAAATCTGAATGGATAAGCGAGGGGTTTGGTGTAAGGAGTTTGATGTTATGATCACTTCTCTCACTGCTCCCCGCCCCAAGTACCCACTCCTTCGCTCACGATGTTCACCCTAACTTCTCAACTCGCTTATCAATGAGAAAGCGGACGGGAAAAACCACCTCTTTATTCTGCGTCTTGATGGCTACTGATACACTGTCAATTCGAGCGACTTCGCCCTCTACGTCGTCTAATTTAATCCGGTCGCCCACGGCAAAATTGCGACGGCTGTAGAAGGACGCGAGAATATTTTCCAACACATGGCGGGAGGCAATGGCAAAGCTCAGGGCAAAGGCTCCCACGGCAGCCCCAATTATCAGCGTAAGATTGGCCGTAATGATGCTGGTGTCGATTCCGGCTTGCTCCAAGGCAGTTAGCACTACAATGATAGCGAGCACGTAGAATAGTAGGCTGCTGACAATTTTTGCCGCCCCAATTTGCATAGATTGTAGAGCCGCCCGTACAAAATTACGTACCGTTTGCGCCAGATATAAGCCAATAAGCGCAATCACCAAAGCACTGAGCAGGGCGGGGAGATAATTAATCAGGTCATTCAGGGTGCGGGATACGGCGGTCCAGCCTAGAGTTTCGGAAGCTGCCACGAAAAATAAAAGTAAAATTACCCAGTACACAAAACGACTGATGATCTGTACACTATCTAGCGATATTTCCGAACGCTCGAGAATTGATAGTTGATTTAGGCGTTCCGTAACCCGCTGCATAGATTTGGATTGTAGCAGTTTCTGAATAGCGTAGGACACCACTTTGGCAATAAGCCAACCAACGAATAGTAAAATAATTGCCCCAATCACGTTGGGCAGGGCGTTCATAATGGTTTGACCAAAAGCTCGCAGAGAAGCAGCTACGGTTTCTTCCCAATGTTGTAGATTTTCCATAATTCAATACGAGGTTTGAAGAGCTGAAGGTGATAAGAACTGAAGAAGGATAAGGATTAACAGTCTAACCATTTCATCAATCATCAATCATTAATCATTATCGTTCTTTTTAGTTTTAAAGAGGTCAAGCATGGTTTTACCCATCTTATCGGTGAATAAGTCCGCCATTTCTATCATTAGCTGACTGAACTCTACACTTTCCATTACTTTTTGCTTAAGCCTTTCGGGAGCGGGGTTCGCTTCTTCTAGCTTTTTAAAAGGGTTCGTTTCTTCGGCCATCGTTAAAGTATTAGCAACCAGCTTAACAATAGAATAAAAAGTATAACAATCGCTCTAGCTCGGCTCAGGGAGATAACTTTCTCTTTCGCCCGTTTCAACCGCATCTTTACTGCACTCTCACCTAATTGGGTGTGCGCCATAATCTCTTCAACACTCGCCCCATCTTGGTACTTCATAAGTAGCAATGCTCTTTCTTCGGGACTAATTTTTTCCAACAACCGCTTAAGCTGGTTGATCCTAAGTTCCAGCAGAGCAGCCTCACTTTCGGCCTCATCAATCTGATGGGTTTGCTCACTGCTGTACGCTTCTTGTTCTTTCATCGCTTTCTTATTTTTTCGGGCGTACTCTACGCACTCGTGGTAGGTAATACTGTACAGCCAGGTAGAAAACTTCGCCTGAAAGCGAAACTCTGATAATTTCAAGTATACTTTCAAAAATACATCATGCGCCAGGTCTTCGGCCTCGGCCCGGTCGTGGGTAAAACTTACGCATTTGGCAAACACCTTGTCGGCGTAGCGGTCGTACAGTCGCCCAAAGGCAGCGGTGTCTTTATGCTCAGTAATTTTTCGGATTACCTCCTCATCGCTGATGGGGTGGTTGGCCGAGTGTCTAACAGTCAATGTACTATGGGATATACTATAAGTAGTCTTAAGACGGTAAAACTAAACCAAAGTCACATTTTTAGTAGAAAAATTTAGTTAAGAAAAAATTTTTTAAAAACATGTGACCTCACCATTATTCTTTCGTCACAAGGGTGTAATTCAAAAAAAACAAACACACATAAATTACACTATCATGAGAACTATATTATCATTCTTTGTCGCTATTTTGTTGGTTGCCAGTACTTCTACCTTTGCGCAAAAGTACCGTCCGGCGGAGTATAAAGTCCAGTTTGACAAAACTACTGCTTCGGCTTGGGTAGTTTCAGTAGATGAAGAACCACTAGATGCTTTGAAAAAAAGCTGGTCAGCTTACGTTCGTCAAGAGTTGAATGTAAAAAGCAAAAAAGACGGACGCAGTGCTTTAATTGCTAAGGAAGTAACCATACCGCGTATTGCCGAAAGCACCGGCGACCTACGAGCCAGGTTCTACACCGAAAATAACGAAAGCCAAATGGCAGTAGCCTTTACTACTGGGTACAGCACTTCTATCAATACCGAAGACAGTCCCGAAGAGGCCGAAAATCTGCGTCAACTAACTAAAAACTTCGTTAAATACTATAAGACGAACTCGTTGAATGGTCAGATTGCCCAGTACGAAAAGCGGGAGAAATCGCTAACATCATCTTACGGGAAAAATGAGCGGGAGCAAAAGCAACTGACCAAGCGGGTAGCCAAAGTAGAAAAGCAGATGAAATCCGACAAGTCTGATGAGAACAAGAAGTTTGACCTGAAAAATGAGAAAATTGCCGACGAATCGCGTATGGCTGCTTTGGATGCCATTATGGTGAACCAGAAGAAAGAGTTGATAGCAATTAATAAAACCATTCAACAACTACGCGCCGACATCAGCTACTTGGAAACTTTGTTCGCTGAGCCGGTTGCTAAGAAAAACGTAGGTCAATAGTTAATTGATCGGTTGATAGATAGAAAAGGGACGGTAACTCACCGTCCTTTTTTGTTTTATTTCAGCGGTACTTTTTTAATATGCTCGATTTGGTACAATCCATTGAAAGTTAATACAACTTGAGCTACCGCTAGGATTTCCACATTCACCCGCTAATTTTGTATTATTCTCCCGGGTCAGTAATCAACCTAAATGGATAAGATACAAGCGTTTCTACGTCAGCTTCTTTCAGAAATTCGGCAACAGTGGTTTCAGCTTACTTTTCGACAGCAAATTATAACACTAGCGGTGGGCGTAGGCGGTATTGTACTACTGATAGGGCTAGTCATATTTTTGGCTTCGGACAAGTTTCCTGAAACTGATTCGGTTGACCCGGCGTTTCAGGCGTATATTTCTTCGTATAGTTCAGGAGTTCTTTCGGTAGAGTCGCCCGTTCGGGTTCGGCTTACCACCCCAGCAGTTGATAGCACTCAAGTTGGCCAACTTGTTCGCCAGCGATTGTTTCAGTTTGCGCCTGAAGTAGAAGGAGAAGCGTATTGGGCTGACCAGCAAACGATTGAGTTTCTTCCAACTGAATCCCTGAAGAGCGGACAGCGGTATCGAGTGAACTTTGACTTGGAGGAAGTGCAAGAAGTACCTGATGCTTACGAGTCGTTTGCGTTCAGCTTTCAAACCATCCAGCAGAACTACTCAGTAGAATTGGTCGGCCTGACGGCCAAAAACGAAAACGAGTTGGTAAAACAAGAGTTGCACGGCATACTACTTACTGCCGATGCTGCTCCGGCTACCGCTGTTGAGCAGATGCTCTCGGCTCAACAAGCTGATCGTCCGCTTTCCGTTCGGTGGGAACATGCAACTGACAACCGCAGTCATTCTTTTGTAATTGATGAAGTAGTCCGTCAAGAAGATCAATCTTCGGTTGTGGTACAAAGCTCGGGTGAACCGCTGTCACTACAGAAATCGCCCTCTTTTACCGTAGACGTGCCCGCCCGCTCTACGTTCAAACTGCTTAACTATCGGGTAGTAGAAGTACCGGAACAATATCTGGAGCTACGTTTCTCCGATCCGCTTCAACCTAGTCAATCTTTAGATGGCTTAATCCAGCTAAATCAGCGAGAAAGGGATGAGGAAGACTTCAGGTTCATCGTAGACAAAAACATCGTAAAAATGTACCTGGCTGATCGATTAACGGGTACGAGAAGTATTATTGTTAACGAGGGAATCCGAAACACCGAGGGAAAGTCGTTCCCAACTACGGTAGAGCTAGATGTGGAGTTTGAAGCGGTGAAGCCCGCCGTGCGTCTGCTGAAAGCAGGGGTGATTTTGCCTACTACCCAAGGCATGGTGTTGCCGTTTGAGGCGGTTAACCTAAAGTCAGTAGACGTGACGGTAGTTCGTGTTTTTGAAAAAAATATTGCTCAATTTTTTCAAGTAAACCAGTACGATGGACAGCAGGAGTTACGGCGGGTAGGTCAGCCCGTGGCTCAGCAGGAAATTCCGCTCAATGGGTCGGGAGTTACGGATTTGGGCAAGTGGAATCGCTTTACGCTGGATTTGCAAAAGCTGATAGAAGCAGAGCCGGGAGCTGTATATCAGGTGATTATTGGTTTTCGTCAGCATCAGGCGATTTCTAGTTGTGAAAACCAATCTGATCAAAATGAGGAATATTCATTCTTTGCTTCTGATGACTGGAGTAACGCAGATCGAATGTTCTGGGAGAGTTACGGCGACTACTACTACACCCGCAATTATAATTGGGAAGAGCGGGATAATCCATGCTCATCTTCTTACTACGGAGGACGGCGTAGCGTGCGAAAAAATCTGCTAGTCTCTAACCTGGGGCTTATCGCTAAGAAAGAAGGCGATCGTCAGTATCGTATTGCAGCGACCAACTTGCAAACCACCGAGCCACAGTCAGGAGTAGCAATCAAACTGTTAGACCTTCAACAGCAGGTGTTAGCCGAAGGAAGCACCGACAGCGATGGCTGGTGGCAGGTAGCAGTAGAGAAGCAACCCTTTCTGGCCGTGGCTGAAGAAAACGGGCAAAAGAGCTATTTGCGATTAGATGATGGCACCGCCCTTTCGTTAAGCAACTTTGATGTGGCAGGTCAGTTGGTAGCTGAAGGAATTAAGGGTTTTTTGTACGGTGACCGGGGCGTGTGGAGACCGGGCGATTCACTGCATCTTAACTTTATTTTAGAAGATCGCACTGAGCGCTTACCTCCAAATCATCCGGTAGTCTTTGAGTTATCTAACCCCCAGGGGCAGACCGCACAACGCATTGTGCGTACCGATCATGTAGGGGGTATTTATAACTTCAGTACCGCTACCGATCCGGGTGCAATTACGGGCAGTTGGTTGGCTAAAGTAATGGTGGGAGGAGCATCATTTACTAAAACGGTGAGAATTGAAACAGTCAAACCCAATCGCCTGCGGGCTGATCTTGATTTCGGAACATTCCGTCTACTAGCTACCGATCAGCGACTAACGGCCGACTTATCAGTAGCTTGGCTCAACGGAGCAACCGCTCGCAACCTCCGGGCGCAGTACGAGCTACTATTAACCCCTCGGCCTACTACTTTTGCTCAGTATCCCGGTTACCACTTTGATGATCCGACTGCGGAGTTTGAGCGGGAACGAAAAGAGGTATTCGACGGACGAGTGAATTCCGAGGGAAATGCATCCTTTCAAGTGGATTTGTCTACCGAAGGATCACCTCCCGGCAGGTTAGATGCCACGTTTATCGGAAAAGTTTTTGAGGAAGGAGGAAATTTCAGTACCGATCAGCAAACGCTACCGTACTATCCGTACCGCTCTTACGTAGGTATGAAAGTACCTGAAGGGCAGGGGTGGGGTGGTTCACTAAACGCCAATAAAGCCCACCCAATTGATGTAGTAGTCGTTGATGCATCGGGCAGATCAATCTCTGGAAATGATCTAGAGGTGAGTCTGTATGAACTGGAATGGCGATGGTGGTGGGATCAGTCAGACCGATCGTTAGCTCAGTACGTAAATAACACTTATCGGAAACCGATACAATCCGACATTATTGACGCTTTGGACGGAACAGCTACTTGGCAATTGAAAGTGGCTGATAATACCTGGGGAAGATATCTGCTCCGCGTATGCGATCCAGAATCAGGACACTGTACCGGAAAAATTATTTACTTGGATTCACCTTACGCACGAGAGGGAGAAGACCAGTCCGATGGAGCTACAATGCTTACTTTTTCTTCCGATCAAGATAGCTATCAGGTAGAAGAAGAGGCTACGCTATACCTACCCGCTCAGGCCGGAAGTCGCTTTCTGATAAGTTTGGAGAACGGTAGTCAGATTTTGGAAACAAATTGGTTGGAAGTTGAAGAAAGTGATGTGGCGAGCGATAGCAATGCGGTATTTACCTTTGAAGTGACCGAAGCAATGGTGCCCAATGTATACGCTAACGTAACCATGCTACAACCCCACAAGCAGACTGCTAACGATTTGCCGATTCGGATGTACGGAGCCATCAACCTTAGTGTAGAAAATCCTGAAACCCATCTTGAGCCAATGATTGAGATTCCTACTGAATTAGAACCGGAAGGAGAGATGACTATCAATGTTTCTGAAGCGAACGAGCGGGAAATGGCGTATACCGTAGCGGTGGTGGATGAAGGACTGTTGGATATAACCAACTTTGCTACTCCCCAACCGCATACCTACTTCTACGCCCGAGAGGCACTAGGAGTAAAAACCTGGGACTTATACGACTACGTAATCGGAGCCTACGGAGGTGAGCTAGAGCGAATTTTGGCGGTAGGTGGTGATGCGGAATTGGCAGAAATAAGCGACCGTAAGGCGAATCGATTTAGCCCGGTGGTGAAATTTTTAGGGCCATTCTATCTGGATGATGATGAAGTAAACGAGCATACCTTCACGCTGCCTAATTACGTAGGTTCGGTGCGGGTAATGGTAGTAGCCGCTTACGAAGGAGCCTACGGCAGTGCCGACACTACCACTACGGTGAGCAAGCCACTGATGGTACTCGGTACACTACCGCGCGTATTAAGTCCGGGAGAGGAAGTACAGTTGCCAGTTACAGTGTTTGCGATGGATAACTCGGTGAAAGATGTGCGGATCAATGTGAATACTAATACGCTCATCAATCACCAGCGAACGAATAGTAGGGAAATGTTTTTTTCGGTGCCGGGCGACCGGATTACTGATTTTTCTTTGAAGACCACACCGCAGGTGGGGATTGGAGAAGTACAGATTAATGCGGCGGCTGGCCCTAACCGAGCAGACTATACCATTGAACTGGACATACGAAATCCTAACCCACCAATTACGCAAGCCATCACTAAGATTATTCCGAAAGGAACCAGCTGGAATGCTGCTTACGAAGCCATTGGAGTAGCCGGAACCAATCAGGCGGTATTGGAAGTGTCTAACATTCTACCTCTCAATCTAAGTCAGCGGTTAGAATACCTCATTCGCTATCCGCACGGTTGCATCGAGCAAACGGTTTCGGCAGCATTTCCGCAGTTATACCTTAACCAGATTGAAGAACTCGCCGAAGAAGAGCAGCTACGGATTGAAAACAACGTAAAACAGGCTATTGCCCGACTCAATTCTTTTTTAACCAATGAAGGGGCCTTCGCCTACTGGCCGGGTAGCCAAGATGCCGATGAGTGGAGTACTAGTTATGCCGGACACTTTCTGCTAGAGGCTCAGCAGCAAGGCTACGCAATTCCGGTTGGGCTGATGCAAGCCTGGCAGAACTACCAGCGACGACGGGCTAACCAGTGGGGAGCTGGTTCGGGTTACGTTCGGGAAGAGCTGATTCAGGCGTATCGCTTGTACACCTTGGCCTTAGCGGGAAATCCGGCACAAGGTGCTATGAATCGTTTAAGAGAGAAGGGAAATTTATCATTAACTGCGGTGTGGCGATTAGCCGCTGCTTACGCCCTCATCGGTCAGCCGGAAGTAGCTACTCAGACGATTAACGGTTTAGAGACAAACGTACCCAAGTACCAAGAAAACTATGGTACCTACGGTTCGGCCTACCGCGATGAAGCAATGATACTGGAAACGCTCACGATTCTAGAGAAAAAAGTAGAAGCACTACGGCTGTACCAGCGAATCTCTACTGCGTTGGGTAATGAGTCGGTGTGGATGAGTACCCAGACCACTGCTTTTTGCTTGTTGGCGGCTAGTAAGTACACTCAATCGGTGAATACCGATCAGGAAATACAGTTTACGTACCAGATACCCGGTCGTCCGCTGAGCGAGGTTCGCTCGCAGATGTCGCTTGTGCAACGCCCACTAGATGTGCAGTCCGGACGTCGTTATACAGCAAATGTTACTAACCAAACCGAGGGTGATTTGTACGCTCGGGTGGTTTTGCGGGGTACTCCTCCAATGGAAGAAGCTGAAGCTGTTGAAAATGGATTGCGGTTACAGATTAACTACAAAGATACCAATGGTGAACCCATTGAGCCGGAGAACATACTACAGGGTACCGATTTTTTAGCAGAAATCACGGTGATTAACCCCGGCACCCAGGGCGATTTACAGCAATTGGCGTTAACCCATATTGTTCCTTCTGGCTGGGAGATCATCAACACTCGCTTGCAGAATACATCATCATTTTACCAACAAGATAGTTATGAGTATCAGGATATTCGCGATGATCGGGTGTATACCTATTTTGATCTATCGGCTGGAGAACGTAAAACATTCACACTGGTACTGAATTCAGCTTACGTCGGGCGGTTTTATCAGCCCGGGATTTATTGCGAAGCTATGTACGATAATACGCTGAATGTGCGCTCTGAAGGCCGTTGGGTAGAAGTACAGCAACCGTAGTAGTTTTATTGCTTATCGCGCATTTTTAAGATCGCTTTAAAACAAAAAAACCTACTTCGCAATGCGAGCAGGCTTTTCCAAAACTACCTAAACTATGAGAAACAATTCTACTGTCCTACTTAGGACTAACCGTAAGTAGAACATGTCTTCAGCGATGAAGACGTAACAAAGATGAGGGGTTTTCCTGGAATTGTATAATCATTTACTAGCTTTGCCTTACGGGTGTAAGAATTTTTTGAAGCCTGTTAATTTTTACTACGGTACACACCAAACCCTACATGAATGCTAATACCGCTACACCCTTGGAACGTTAGCCCCACTGAAGCAGTGAAGATTCAGCGAGATATGCGGGAAAAGGTACGGCTCGAGCCTTTATTTGATTCTGTTCAATACGTAGCCGGGGCTGATATTTCCTTTGATCGTGGTTCGGATGTGTTTCATGCGGGCATTGTTATTTTGCGATTACCCTCGCTTCAGGTGTGTGGGCACTCGCTAGTTACTACCAAATCTACCTTTCCCTACGTGCCGGGCTTGTTGTCGTTCCGAGAAATGCCGTCTTTGCTAGAAGCCTGGGACCAATTGCCCACTAAACCGGATGTAGTAGTACTAGATGGGCACGGAATAGCGCACCCTCGTCGCTTAGGAATTGCTTCTCATTTTGGGCTTTGGGTCAATAAACCTACCATTGGCTGTGCAAAAAAAATGTTGGTTGGCATGCACGAGACCCTAGCAACAGAAGCAAAATCACACGCACTAATTCACGACAATCAAGAAATTATCGGGGTTGCGCTGCGGTCGCGGGAAAACGTAAACCCTATTTATATTTCGCCGGGACACCTTACGAATTTAGAAAGTGCGTTGTCTGTTGTAAGTGCCTGCCTCACCCGCTACCGTCTTCCTGAAGTAACTCGCCAGGCGCATCAATTGGTCAATCAACTACGTAGAGGCGAGGTACAGCCCGGAGTTCGGTTGTATCAGGAGATGTGATTTTTGGGTCTTATCTGCCTACTTTTTACGTGCTAAATACTATCTTCACCCGTATAGCTGACTTAATACTACCATGAAAACACAGTCTCAACCTTCTCGCCGTCAATTTATTAAACAAACTGCTTCAGCTAGCGTTCTGGCGATTACCCCCGCCATCTGGAGTAAAAACATTAGTCTAATCGGGCTGAAACCTAAAGAAAAGATGGGGATCGCTTTAGTAGGTTTAGGCTACTACAGTGGTCAAGTATTAGCTCCGGCCTTGCAGGAAACGGAAAATTGTTATCTGGCAGGAGTGGTTACGGGTACTCCTGAGAAAGAAAAAGTTTGGGCCGAGAAATATGGTATCAAAGATCAGAATATCTACAACTACGAAACCTACGATCAGATTGCTGATAATGATGATATTGATATTATTTACGTAGTACTGCCCAACTCTATGCACGCGGAGTACGTAATTCGTGCGGCTAAGGCCGGAAAGCACGTAATCTGTGAAAAGCCTATGGCATCGAGTGTGGAGGAGTGCGAAGCAATGATCAAAGCCTGCGAAGATAATAACCGTAAACTTTCTATCGGCTACCGAATGCAGTTTGAGCCGCATACGCAAGAAATAATGCGCTTGGGGCAGGAGAAAGTATTTGGCTCCGTGAAACTGGTGAATGCTGGAGCGGGCTACCGTGAAGCCCGAGCCGACCATTGGAAACTAAACCAAGAAATGGGAGGCGGAGCAATGATGGATATGGGAGTATATGCCCTACAAGCAGCTCGCTACGTTACGGGCGAAGAGCCAATTGCCGTAACTGCCCAGTCTTTTACTACTCGTCCTGAAATCTTTACTGAAGTAGACGAAACTACCATGTTTCAGTTAGAATTTCCGAGTGGCGCACTGGCTAATCTGCACACCAGCTTTGGTATGGGAATGAATTACCTGAACGTAACGGCTGAAAAAGGTTGGTTTAAGCTTGATCCGTTTTCGGCTTACGGAGGTATAAAAGGAGAGAGTAAAAATGGGCCAATTGACTTTCCGCAGATTAACCAGCAGGCCGCGCAAATGGATGGGCAAGCCATGAGTGTAATGGAGGATAAACCAATGCAGGTACCTGGTGAAGAAGGGTTACGTGATATGCGGGTGGTAGAAGCTGTGTATCGCGCTATTGAATCTGGCGATCAGGAAAAAGTGTAATTTTTAGTTGAAACCGCGTCGGCGGCCGATTGATAATGGATAACGGCCGCGCGGTTGATAATTACTAAAACGACCCATTATCAACCTCGGAACTTATCCGGGATCAAATTTTATTTTTTTATGAGTAAAGTAACCTTGCCACCCGTAAGAATCAGTCAGTCAGTGGCGATTTTAGTTGACGGGAACAATATTGAAATTAGTTTGCACAATCTGTTCAGTAAGAATAATATCATGCTGAACTACGACACGCTAATTCCCCGTTTGTTAGGTGAACGAGGGTTAAACCGTATCATTTACTTTCGGGAGGGGAGTAGCATCTCTTCTAAGCTGGCGCAACGCTTACGAAAAAACTACCACGGCTCAGTAGTGCCTTGCTACAAAGGAGCCGATATTCCACTGAGCATTAAGGCAACCCAACTAGCGCACAAAGTAGATGCTATTGTAATTCTTTCCGGCGATGCCGATTACGTAGAATTAGTTCGCCATCTGAAATCGGAAGGGGTACGGGTAGAAATTGCGGCGGTAGAAAAAACCACCGCCGCCGTACTATTGGAAGAAGCGGATTACTTCACTCCTATCACCAAAGAAGACTGCTTTGAATACACCGGATAGCAGCATAATTAACATCTGTTACTACTAATTTAATCGCTTATTCTCATTCCGTAGGGGTGTGTGACAGCGCAAGGGACGCGAGGAGAACCACCACAAAATTACAAAGAAGCCTTAAAAAGAACGTGTCCCCTAAACAGGTTCGGGGTCTCCTGCTTAATAGGATGGGATGCCGTAGTTCTACTAGGAGAATAAATCCGGCAAAATAATAGACACTTTTGTCGTACACCCACCCTACAGTCAAAGAGGAGTTAAGCCGCGAACTGCTACATGAATTGATATTTCTTGAGGCTCCAAAGGTAAAGTTGATATGCATTTACAATTGATGAATATATACCTCACTCTTTTCAGTAAGCTGGGGAAATAATACCCCAAGTGATTTACCGAACATACCCCCAGCGGTTTTTATCGCGTTTGCACTAAATTTGATAAGATAGTGTGACAATGATAGGTATTAAGTGGTGAAAGTCTGAATTAGCTTATTGCTGGTATAGATTGCTATAATTTCGGAACTAGCTAGCAGGTCACTAATTTATCATTACGCTTGGGGCAATGTTGTTTGCCGGTTGATCCATCATTGTTGACATTGGTTATAAGTTTTTGTCTGGTTTTATTATTGGGAAGAAAATAATTGCACATCCAAAGCCATGAAAATAATAAACATCTACATACACGACGCGATGGCTTTGATTGAACAAAGCAAAAAGCAGTGTCACCAAAGCAGAAGCAGAATTACCAAGGCACGTACTAAGCTGCACCAGCTTAAGTCACTTCCTAAAAAGCAAGCAGTCTAGTAGTTTTTACTTTAGCTACTGCTCGTCATTTCTAAGAGTATTATTTATCTAGGGTAAGTACTGGTTCAGGTTTAAATCTGCAATAGAAAAGTGGGTAAAAAGCTAATCCACACTTTGGTAATGTTTCCGTTTCATCGTTTTACTCAACGACCACCTAAGGGTGGGTTTGATTTATGCGCCCGGTACCCGACGATATCAGATACCCGTGCTTTTGCTACAGCCCCGGTACCGATAAAGTACGTCTACAACACAATTTTAATGAGATGCCCGCGTTTCGGGTACTACAGTAGTTCCTTCGGTATACGTTTTGGTGGAATAAGTCTTGGAACGTATAGGTAGTTATGTCTACTTTTGGGGTGCAGATAAGCGAGAGAATAGACTATAGTTTAGCTCTTCCGTTCTGCACTACATTGATACGTTATGCACTACGAAGACCTGCGCTACCACCTCGACCACCATGTAGCCCTGCGATTTGTCAGGAAAGATCACGCGCCACTAATCGGCTCGTTCCTGCACCATGCGTTTAAAGCCGAGAATCACTTTAAAGTACTGGAAACCGAGCTGACGAATCGCTTGTACGATTTTCTATCAACCCTCAATGCGGGGCATGATCCGGCTTTGTATCCGTTGAGTCCTAAAGAGTACCTTAAACAGTGGACGCAGAATGGCTTTCTGAGTAGAGCCTACGAAGAAAACTGGGACGTACCTATTTACCAATTGACATCCGGCAGTGAAATGGCTCTCCGTTGGCTAGCTGATCTGGATAAAAAATCGTTCGTTGGTACCGAAAGTCGCTTGCTTCAGATCATTCGCCTGCTGGAAGAAATGGTGCAAAAAACGCAGATTGACCCGGCAGAACGAATTAAGCTACTAGAAAAACAGAAGGAAGCATTGGATCAGGAAATTGCCGAACTGTCGGTTCGCGAAGAACCGCTAGAACCGGACGAAACCCAGCTCAAAGAACGATTCTTTGAGCTAGAGCGTATGGCACGTGATCTAATGGCTGATTTTCGGGAAGTTGGCGAAAATTTTCGCTCGCTTGACCGTCGCGCCCGAGAAAAGCAACTGACCAAAACTACCACGCGTGGAAAAATGGTTGGCGAGGTGCTGGATGCCTACGATGCGCTTTGGCAATCAGATCAGGGTAAGAGCTTTGCTGCCTTTTGGGAGCTACTGATGAATACCCAGCAACAAGAAGCACTTGACGGCATGATCCGGCAGGTAAAGCAACTGCCTCAGGTAGCCTCGCTCAGCAGCAATGCCGTGATTAGTCGGCTCAAAATCAATCTCATTAACGTAGGCGATCAGGTCAATCAGTCAAATCACCAACTCGTGGCTCAACTGCGGCGATTTTTAGACGCTCAGGTGCTGCTGGAGAATCGCCGGATTGCCGAAACCATCGACACCATCCAGACCGAAGCCGTAGCCCTCAAAGATACGATCAACTGGCGGAAGCCATTTTTCTGGCTCGACGACAAGCCGACGACGGACTTTACCATGGCCCGTCCGCTGTTCACACCTCCCACCCGTCCAGTAATCGCCACCGAGGTGATCGAAGAAGGAGTATCCGATCACCAGACTGATGTACTGTTTGAGCAGGTCTACGTTGACCCACAGGAGCTGCAACGGAGAATCAGGAAGCTACTGCGGCAGCACGGTCAGGTATCGTTACAAGAGGTGACCCGCCACTTTCCGATTGAGAAGGGCTTGACCGAACTGCTGACGTACCTGAATCTTGCTTCGCAGGACAGTAGGACGGTAGTGGATACCGAGGTGGTCGAAGAAATTGAGGTGCGGGATAAAAAGTATTCTGAAGAACCATTTTTAGTAGATGTGCCGCAGCACATATTTTCGCGCTGATGCGCTACTTTTACAAAAACTAATTCGTATGACCGATACCGATCTGAAAAACGTCCCTAGCTATAGCAAAGTACTCGCCCACTTGCTGAAAGCACCGCTCTACGCCCATGATAAAGACGGTTGGCATCAGTTGCTACAGCACCAACGTAGTATCCAGCAGCATTTTGGAGCGGTGGCTCTTACCCTTTACGTGGATGAACAAGAGGGCTACGCCTTCTTAAAGCCACTATCGGCCGAAGAGGAAGAAATGTGGCGCGAAGAACGGGGCGAAGACCCACCTCGCTTGGTGTCTCAGCGCAAGCTCAGCTACGGACATACGCTGATTCTGGTGCTGTTGCGCAAACGGCTGCTGGAGCACGATGCTCAGGGAGGCGATACCCGCCTAGTCATTCCGCGAGACGAAATCCAGGAAATGATGCAAGTCTTTTTGCCCGACGAAACCAACCAGGCCCGACTGACGGAGAACGTGGAAAGCGGTATCAACAAGATGATTGACATTGGCATCCTACGAGCTCTTAACAATGATCGCGAACACGTGGAAGTAAATCGAATTCTGAAAGCCAAGATTACACCGACCGAACTAGAAAGTATTGTAGAAAGCCTTAAAAAATACCGCCCATGAGTACCACCGAAACCGCCATGTTGGATGTTGAAACCGGCCGTGAAGCTCAGCGGGATACCGCCTCGGTCGGGTATGACCACGGCTATCGCCTGGATGCGTTAGAAGTGTACAACTGGGGCACCTTCCACCGTAAAATATGGGCCATCCAGCCATCATCAAAAAACGCATTGCTCACTGGCGACATTGGGTCAGGAAAGAGTACCCTGGTAGATGCCCTCACTACGCTCTTGGTACCGCACCACCGTATTGTGTACAACGCGGCTGCCGGAGCCCAGGCGAAAGAACGTTCGCTCCGCTCGTATATACGAGGTGAGTACCGCAGTGTACGCGCGAGCACCAGCACCCAGGCCAAATCAGTAGCTCTGCGCGAAGACGGTAAGAACTACTCGGTACTGCTGGCTCGCTTCACCAACACCGGGCTACGCGAGCGGGTAACCCTGGCTCAGGTATTCTGGATAGAAGACCATAAAGAGAAAAAATTCTTCATCGTATCGCGTGACCGACTTACCATCAAAGACCACTTTACCGGCTTTGGGTCAGACCTGCTACAGCTCAAAGCGCAGCTACGTCGGCAGGAGCACACCCAGGTGTTCGATGCTTTTAAGGACTACAGTGCCCGCTTGCGACAGCACTTCGGCATGAGCAGTGAAAAAACGCTACAACTGTTTTACCAAACGGTCTCGATGAAGTCGGTGGATAACCTTACCACTTTTGTGCGCTCGCACATGCTGGATCAAACTGACACTCGCGAACAACTGCTCGAGCTGCAACGCAATTTCGAGAATCTCCAGCAAGCCTACGAAAGCGTGCTCAAAGCCCGCCAGCAAACCGACCTACTCAAACCAGTAATTGACGAAGGGAAAAAGTACGAGCGGATTATTGATAAAATCGGGCAACTGGAAAACCACCGCGATGCTCTGCCCAGCTTCATGGCCGAACAACGTTACCGTTTACTGAACGAAGCCCTGGTTGACATCCAGCAACAGCAGGAGGAAGTCAGTCAGCAACGGCAAGAAAAAGAGCAACGCTTGGCTCAGCTGAGCGACCAAAAGGAAGGAGTCACGAAGGCGTACTACCAGAGCGGAGGCAACCGCATCGAAGACATTAAGGGTGAAATCAAGCAGGCACAGCAAGAGAAGGATCGTCGGGCGGGTCGTTGGGATCAGTACCATCGGCTCACCGATATGCTACAGTATCCTCGCGCAGATACGCCGCCACTTTTCGAGAGCAATCAGCAGCAGGCGCAGCAAGCCCTATCAGATGTACGGGAACGGAAGCAGCAACTGCTGCGGGAGCGCGACGATAAAGTAGTGCATCGAAACGAACTGTGGAAGCAGAAAGAAGAAGAGGAGCAGGAGCTGCACTCGCTGCAACAGCGGCAGAGCCAAATTCCCCGCCAGCAAATTGATATGCGGCAACACCTCACTGAGGCCTTGGGGTTGCGTACCGAACAGCTTCCGTTCGTCGGCGAACTACTGCGGGTACGACCCGAGGAGGCCGCCTGGGAGGGAGCGATTGAACGTGTGCTACACGGCTTCGCCCTGAGCCTACTGGTGCCTGATGAACTGTACGCGACGGTGAGCCAGTACGTAAACAACACCAACTTACGGGGGCGACTGGTCTATTACCGTACGTTGGCCGATACGGGTACTCCGTCCATTCATCCGGTTGCGGATCAGTCGATGTTGCATAAAATTGATATCAAGCCGGATACACCGTTTGAAGATTGGCTGGAACAAACACTGGAGCAACGATTCAATTACCTCTGTGCCGATACGGTGGATCAATTTCGTTCGCTTCCTCGCGCCATCACGCGCCAGGGTTTGGTGAAGCACGGGCGCGCCCGACACGAAAAGGATGACCGTCATGCTATTGATAACCGCCGGTTTTACGTGCTGGGTTGGTCGAACCAAGAAAAAATTGGGGCGATGCAAAAAGTGGTCAACCAATTGAAGCAGGACTGGCAGTTGGCAGGAGATGAGCTTGCCACACTGGAAGCAGCCACGGAGGAGCTGGATCAGCGGGCGGAGGCTGCGCGCGATCTGTTGCTGTTTGCAGAGTTTAATGACATTAACTGGTCAGAGGTAGTTCACCGCATTCAGGCACTGCAAGAAGAGATGCGCTCGCTGGAACACTCTTCGGATCAGTTGAAGCAGCTCAAGTCCGAAATGGATCGGCTTGCCGAGCAGATTACGATGCAGCAGCGCGAGAAAGAAGACCTACTCACCCGGCAAGGAGCACTCACCAGCCGACGCAGCGACTGTGAGCGTGATATGCATGATGCCCAACAACGTAAAGACCTGATCAGTGAGGAAGAGAAAGCAGCCAACTTTCCGGCCCTGAAAAAGCTGGCGGGTACGGCGACCATCCGCCTGAGCGACTTGGAGAACGTGCGGCAGCGGATGCAAACCACCATTCAGAAAAAGCTAAACAAGCAGACCGCTGAGCGCGATAGTCTGGGCAAGCGGCTAGGGAGGTTGATTCATCAGTTTATTCAGCAGTTTCCGGCGGAGTCAGTAGAAATTACCCCCTCGGCGGATTCGCTGCCCGAACTCCGTACCCTGCACCGCCGCCTGGTGCGCGACGACTTGCCCCAGCACGAGGCTCGCTTCCGGGAGCTGCTCCGCAAAGGTACCATCAATGACATCCTGCTATTCAAAAACAAGTTGGAAGCAGCTAGCGAGGAAATTGAGGAAAAGATTAATTTGATTAACGACTCACTGCGGGAGATTGAGTACGATCCGGGTACCTACATTCGCCTGGTGCCTGACAAAGAGCTGGATGCCGAGATTCGTAATTTTCAAACCGATCTTAAAAACTGCCTGAAAAATACGCTGGGGCAGGAAGATTACTATAACGAACAAAAGTACGTGCAGGTGAAGCAACTACTAGACCGCTTCCGCAGTGAGGAAAGCGCCGAAAAGCGATGGAAAGAAAAGGTGACCGATGTACGCAACTGGTATTCTTTCGGAGCATCGGAGCGCAACCGCGAAACGGAGGAGGAGGTGAATTACTACAGCGACAGCGGGGGCAAGTCCGGGGGGCAGAAGGAAAAACTTGCCTACACCGTACTAGCCTCGGCCTTGGCTTACCAGTACGGCATTCACGATGTGCAGAAAAGTGCTAAAGCCTTTCGGTTTGTGGTCATTGACGAAGCCTTCGGGCGAGGTTCGGACGAGAGTACTCGGTTTGGCCTGGAATTATTCAAGAAGATGAACCTGCAACTGCTGGTGGTGACTCCGCTCCAGAAAACGGGTATTATTCAGCACTACATCGACTTCGTTCACTTCGTAAGTAACCCTACCAAGATGAACAGCGAGGTGATTGACCTGACCAAGAAAGAATACCTGGAACGGAAGAAAGAGTATGATGAACAGCGGTTTAGTGCTTACATGGATGGTTAGCGACCTCCAATGACGATGGAATATGTTAAGACAATCAGGGGCTAAAGAGCTGAAGAACTGAATATTGGTGGTTTATTCAGCTTTTCAGTCCTATGTCGCGTTATACGATATTCACGAATGATTAGTCCCGAAGATATTAAAAAGCAGGCAGTTCGCTGGTACACCCATTTTTTGCGCGCTGAATTGCGAGGGGAAGACTTATTTCCGAAGGAAGTTCGGTTTGCCAAAGTACAACCCGCTTAGGTGGCTTCCCGCTTCGAAGAAATTCATCGCGGACTGCTTCGGCTTCGGCAACACAGCAAAGAAGAAACCGGAGCGGGCTACTCAGTATGGTGGGAAGAAGTTAATAGTCATAGCATCGGAAAAAACCTGTTTCCCGCTAGCATCTGGATTCAGAGAAAGGTCGACTATCTCGCGTTGCTCTCTCCTGAATTGCAGGAGCATTATCGGCGATTCACCTTAGCTTCGGCTCAGTTACTACGGGAGTTTCCCCAACTGGAAGAGTGGGTTTCCAATCAAGTACGTCGGGTGGGCGATTACGGACCGCAGTGGCCCGACTTGATAAAAGTTTGTCAGTGGTTTGTACACCATCACCGGAGAGACTATTACTACATTCGGGAGCTGCCGATAGCGGTTCCCACTAAGTTTATTGAGCAGCATAAGCCCATTTTGAGCGAACTGCTTCTCCAGCTACTGCCCGCCGAGCAAGTTGACGCTACCTTCGGGGGTAATCGGGAACACAACTTTGAGAAACGCTTTGGGCTAAAGTACGACGAAACCCTGGTACGTCTTCGGTTTCTAGACCCTGCGTTGGCGGATGGTATTGATGATATGGCTATTCGTCATACCACTTTGGCGAATCATCCATTTGGCGGAACGAAGGTTATCATCACCGAAAACAAAATGAATTTTCTGACTCTGCCACCCCTACCTCAAACCATTGCTTTGTGGGGTGGGGGCTTTCAGGTGCATTTGCTGAGAACAGCTCGGTGGCTCAGAAACCGACAACTATATTATTGGGGTGATTTGGATACCCACGGGTTGTCCATCTTATCACAACTTCGTCAGCAATTCGGCCACGCTGAAAGCCTGATGATGGACAGAACTACTTTTGACCAATTTTATACCGACGATCAGGCACCGCCCATTCCGCAGGTAAATATTGACAACTTGCATGATGATGAACGAGCATTGTTCTACTACCTGAAAAAGGGCAATCTTCGGTTAGAGCAGGAAAAAATACCGCAGTGGTACGTACAACAGCAATTGGAAAGCGTAATAGACCAGTAAGTAGCTAACCTTGCCACTCGTCATCGTATACCACCGTTTATCCTAATTCTCAAGTACTAATCGAGTGGTTAGCGTAAATAGCGAATAGAAAGAATAATTTTCCACTCGTATGTTGAAGCTATGAAAACGCTAACCATTTTATTTTTATTAATGAATCCATTTATTCTCCAAGCCCAGTCAATTGTTGGCACGTGGCAAGGAGTGTTGGATGTGCAGGGCACTTCACTCCGTATTGTTTTTCATATTGAAGAAGCCGATGGAACATTTACTACGAAAATGGATAGTCCTGATCAGGGTGCTACTAACATTGCTACTTCAGAAACTACTTTTGCCGACAATCAACTAACGATTAAAGCTGCCCAATTGGGGATGATTTACGAAGGTAATTTGGAAAACGATAGTACCGTAGCCGGAACCTTCACGCAAGGGGGAATGGCTATGCCTCTTACGCTAAAGCGAGGTGGCAGTAAAGAGGAAGCTGTGGTTCGTCCCCAAGATCCTACCGGGTTCCCGTATCGGCAGGAGGAAATCTATTTTACGAATGCCGAAGGGCACAAATTGGCGGGTACGCTGACTATCCCTAAGGGTAAATCGTTTGATAAAGCTGTAGTACTTATTTCCGGTTCGGGTCCGCAGAACCGTAACGAAGAATTGGGCCCAATGAATCATCGCCCCTTTCTGGTGCTCTCCGATTATTTCACCCGGCGGGGTATTGCCGTACTACGCTACGACGACCGCGGTGTGGCCGAGTCAGAAGGAGATTTTGCTTCGGCTACTTCTGCGGATTTTGCCGAAGATGTCCAGGCAGCGGTAGCATTTCTACAACAACACCCCGCAACCACGGGCAAAAGTATCGGACTAGTGGGGCATAGCGAAGGTGGTATGATTGCCCCAATGGTAGTCAGTGAGAATGAAGGTGTAGGCTTCATCGTGCTGCTGGCCGGTCCGGGAATCCCCATCATAGAGTTGCTTAAGTTACAATCGGAACACGCATCACGGGCAGCCGGGGCAACTTCCGAAGCTCAAGAAGCGAACGCAAAAGCACTGGGTGCAGCTCACGAATATTTACTGGCTAATGCAACAACGAACAGGAATAGCCTACGTGATGGTTTGACGGCGGTGCTGGAAGAATATTGGACAGTGATGCCCGAAGAGACTAAGCAAAGCATCAGCGATAAATCAGCGTTCTTTGAGCGACAAGTGAAGACCTTAACCAGTGATTGGTTTCGGTATTTCTTAGCGTTTGATCCATCGGAATACTTACAGCAGGTGCGTTGTCCGGTTTTGGCGATTAACGGAGCCTTAGACGTGCAGGTAACCGCTGATGAGAACCTAGCGGGCATTGAAGCCGCCCTACGAAAAGGGGGAAACCAAAATGTGACTATCCAAAAGATTGAAAATCAAAACCACTTATTTCAAACGGCTACTACCGGAGCTGTTGCGGAGTACGGGAAGATTGAAGAAACCTTCAACGAAAACACCATGAACCTAATTATTGACTGGATACAGGCACTATGATGGCTACCTCGGAACGTAATTTCTGGGTGGCACAGTCAGTGGGTTGGTCACTGGTGGGTATCACCAATCTACTGGTTCAATTATCATTGCCACTGCCCCCTACTGTGCGTTTGTTAAATACGCTGCTGCCTATCATGGGTGGTCTGGCGATTACTACCGTAATTCGGCTTATTGCTCGGCGATACCGTAGTTATTGGCAAAATTGGAAGGGAAGTAAGATGATTGGGCTTCTGCTAGGTGCTTCAGTTATCAGTACGCTACTCTTCACACTGCTGATTATAGTTGCTTTCCGGATATTCTTCGGAAGCTTTTTGCCGCAGGTAATCATACTAAGCAACTTTTTTATATTCTTCGCTATCTTTTTAGGTTGGAGCACTATCTATCTGCTCGTTCACTACATTAATCGCTGGCACACAACGGAAGTAGAGAAATGGCAACTGGCCAGCGAGGTAAAAGATGCCCAACTGAGCTTGCTAAAATCGCAGATTAATCCTCACTTCGTATTCAATGCTATCAATAATATCCGCCCATTAATTTTAGAAGACCCGCACCGCGCCCGCGATATGCTACTGCACTTTTCCGAACTACTCCGCTACGCTCTCAATTACTCCGAGCGTGACATGGTTTCGCTGGGGCAAGAAGTAGATGTGGTTAAGCAATACCTGGCGCTGGCAGCTTTGCAATACGAAGAGAAACTGCAATTTCAAATTGAAGTTAACGAGTGTTTGTCTGCCTACGAAATTCCGCTGATGCTGCTACAGTTATTGGTGGAAAATGCAATCAAACACGGCATCTCCCAGCATCCTGAGGGGGGCGAAGTACATATTTCGGCACAAAATACTGACCAGATGCTACACCTCTGCGTTAAAAACAGCGGAAGCCTGACCGTTTCCTCCACCATAGATGAAAAAACTGGAATCGGGTTACCCAATATTGAGAAGCGACTGCGATTAATTTATAACCACAAAGCCCATTTTTCTATTCGCGAGGAGCCGGGATGGGTGACGGCCTCAGTACAAATCCCAATTTTATGAACTGTTTGGTAGTAGAAGATTCCCGATTGGCCCGCCAAGAATTGGCGCATCAGCTCTCGGCTACGCAGGCTTTTGGCGAAATCCGAGCTGTAGCCAATGCTGACGAAGCACTAGCGGCTATTGCCGATTCAGCCCCCGATGTGATTTTTCTGGATATTCACTTGCCGGGTAAAAACGGCTTTGAGCTATTGGAAACCCTAGATTTAGTGCCGCGTGTTATTTTTACGACGGCTTACGACCAGTACGCTATCCGCTCGTTTGAGCACAATACTATCGACTATCTGCTCAAGCCAATTAGCCCGGAGCGTCTCCGGCAGGCTGTCGGGAAACTGCAATCAACTCAGCTTTCCAAGGAAGTTAAGTCCTTAGAAAATAAGGTATTTGTTCGGGATGGTGAACGTTGTTGGTTTGTCCCGTTGGGCGAAATTCGCCTATTTGAGTCAGTAGGCAACTACGCCCGAGTCCATTTTGATGAACATTCGCCACTCATTCAGAAATCGCTTAGTGCGTTAGAATCCGTATTGGACGAGCGTACTTTTTATCGGGCCAACCGCCAGCAGATTATCAATCTCACTTACGTAAAATCAATTGATGCTTGGTTTAGCGATACACTCAAAGTTACATTACAAACCGGCGAAGAGATAGAAGTATCGCGACGACAATCAGCGCGACTCAAAAAGCTGTTTAGCTTGTAATTTGCACTAATGAAAAGTGGATAATTGACAATTGATAGGTATTTAAACTAGAGATTCAGTTCTATTTTTATTGAAACTAAAGTGGTCTGATAACAAATAAAGAAAGCTGCCGAAGCAGCTTGCAATGTTATTGTGAAGCCTAGCTTTTATTCCGTTTGGCTATTACAAAGCGTAATATCTTTTACCGAGCCAACATCAGCCATACTATAGTTGGTACCAATATTAGTCGCCCCCAGAAGCACGTCTTTCAATGCACCTTCTTCCTCAAAGTGTACTTTAATGCTCCCGTCCATGTCTATTAACTGGTCGTAGGTAATAGTGGTACCATCGGCTAGCTGAGTAAGGTGAGTTAAACTTTGACTACGGTTGTTACCTGCATCTTCTAAGTTACTTAGAAACTCTGCTACCAAACCATCGTCTTGAAGACTGCCGTAGTGCAGGTGGACTGGATGTATCGCACCATTAAGCGTACCTTCCATCAGTAATTGAATTTCTACCGATTTATCAGTTCGTTCTCTCACGGTGATAGAGCCAGAAGTAGTAGTTTCCAGATAAGAACCTTCCAGCAAGTTGTACTGGGTTTCTCTTCCAGTATAAACAGAGCTTTCCTCACCTTCATTATTGCAAGCACCTAAGATTCCGCCTACAACCAAAAACATTACAGATAAGTTAACCAGACGCATACGATGAATAATTTTGATCTATTGAAGTTACGAAAAAATAGCGGCATCTACTTTGTTACATTACTATAAAGTTATAACCAAAGATTTAGTATATAATACTCAATTTAATTCAATATTCGCGTAAAAGTACTATTTTTTGCACTTTTGTAATAAAAATTTTTCATGTCGGCAGAAGTTATCAAAATAAAACCAACCAGCGGTTGGAAAGTAATCGACGTAGGCGAACTGTGGCAGTACCGTGATTTGCTGTATTTCTTAACCATTCGAGGAATCAAAGCGAAGTACGCCCAATCAGTGCTCGGAGTGGGTTGGGCAATTATCCAGCCATTAGTACAAACATTGGTTTTCACGGTCATCTTCGGAAACTTAGCGAAGATTGGCTCCGACGGTATTCCCTACCTACTGTTCAGTTTTGTGGCAATGGTACCCTGGAACTATTTCAGCAGTATCTTAACCGAAAGTACCGACTCACTCGTCAAGAACCGGAAGATGCTGAGCAAGGTCTATTTTCCTCGGATGGTCTTACCCGTTTCGTCAGTGTTCTCTAAACTACTCGATTTCTTCATTGCCTTTATTGTACTGATTGGCTTGCTAGTCTATTATAAATTCATTCCTACGACTAATATCGTCTACTTTCCAATGCTTCTGCTGATTCTCGTTCTGACATCATTGGGTATCGGAATGATATTTTCTGCCATGGCCGTGCAGTACCGTGACGTAAAATACGCTATGTCGTTTTTGGTTCGACTATTGATCTACAGTGCCCCGGTGGTGTATTCCATCAGCATTATCCCGGCGGAATACGTGTACTTCTACGCCCTTAACCCAATGGTGGGAGTGATTGAAGGAATGCGGGCCGCTTTTCTGGGAACCAAAGCCATGCCCTGGGATTTGATTGGGATTGGTGGGGCAGTGTCGGTAGTACTGTTTTTATTTGGTGCGTTTTACTTCCGACGAATGGAGAAGGCCTTCGCCGATATTGCCTAATTATCTATGAGAGACGCAGCCATTAGTGCCCAGAATATTTCCAAACGCTACCGAATAGGCTTGCGAGAACGGGCTGATACCCTAGCCGGACGGATCAAACAAACGCTTGCATATCCCATTCGTAACCTGCGAAATATTGCTAAACTCAACTCTTTTGATGAAAGTGATAGCGACCGCTCTATATTCTGGGCACTGCGCGACATTGACTTCAGTGTGAAGCCGGGCGATGTACTTGGTATCATTGGTCACAATGGAGCGGGAAAGAGCACCTTACTAAAAATCCTTAGTCGGATTACTGAACCTACTACCGGAGAGATTGAGATCCGGGGACGGGTTTCTTCGCTACTGGAGGTCGGCACTGGTTTTCATGAAGAGCTAACCGGACACGACAATGTGTACATGAACGGCACCATTCTGGGTATGACCAAGTGGGAGATTGATAGCAAAATGGAGCAGATTGTAGACTTTGCTGGAGTTGAGCAATATATCCACACTCCGGTGAAGTTCTACTCGTCCGGGATGCGCGTTCGCCTCGCTTTTTCGGTGGCTGCCCACCTCGATCCCGAAATTCTGATTATTGACGAAGTACTAGCCGTAGGCGACCTAGGTTTTCAACAAAAGTGCCTAGGTAAAATGGACGAGGTAAGTCGCAGCGGGCGGACAATTTTATTTGTAAGTCATAATATGGGTGCGGTAGAAGGACTGTGTACCCGGGCTATGTTACTGGACAAAGGACGAATTGCGTACGATGGTGGAGTAACCGAAGCCATTGACCTCTACCGTGATGCTACGCTGAGCAAAGCCGACGAGCAAGAACTCGCCCAACGAACTGATCGTGACGGAGTGGGAAATTTCAAATTCACCCACGTAGTACTCAACGGTGGTGATGTGGTACTGACCGATCGCCCATTGAAGATTGATCTGTACTACCAGGTCAAAGAAACCCTTCAGAATTTGCAGCTAGTCATTAAAATCAGTCGAAACTACCGGGAGATTGTGATGACGATTGACTCTAAAGCCCAGGGCGTAATAATTGATGTCGAAAAAGGCGAGGGCATGATCTCAGTAAAAGTGCCTAATTTGCCATTGCTACCGTACCAGTACGTAATTGACCTGTGGTCAGGTATTAGTGGCGGAGTAGAAGATCGAATATTTAATGCAGCGAAAATGCTAGTGGAGGAACGCGATATTTATGGTACCGGAAATATTCCTAACGCCAAAAAACACGGTCTACTGGTAGCACCTAAGTGCGAGTGGGTAGCTCAAGAAATTTCAGTTAACTCATGAACTTAGCCCGAACCATACGGAAAATTGGTAAGAAAACGGGAGTGCTCACTACCCAGCGATTTGTCATCATGTGCCACCAGCGCAGTGGGAGCAATATGTTTACCAGCATTTTAGATCAACATGCTGATATTAAGTTTTACGGCCAACTGTTTAAAGATGACCCCCAGTATCGCCAGAAAATTAATCGGATGGGAATAATACCCTTTAGCGGTACACTGTTTGATGACGAGATAGGATCTCGCAATCGCTTTGACGAATTGGAGCACCAGCCGAACCAACGAGAGAGCCGGAATACAAAGGCATTTGTGGACGATTGTTTCCAGAGGTTCAACCAGCATACGCAAGGAACCTGTATTGGCGTAAAATTTCACGGGGGGACGCTATTTCGCGAGGAGATTGAGTCGGTTTTTCTGAATGGTAACTATAAAGTGATCTTGCTGCGACGCGAAAACCTCCTAGTGGCAGCTATCTCTTGGTACCAAGCCCGGGAGCTGGATCAGTGGCGGCGGGATGCGAAAGACAAAGTAGAGAAGCCTAAAATGACGATGGATATTGATACGCTAGCTTGGTTTATAGAAAATACCCGGCAAGATATTGCGCTTTGGAAGCAACTCATTGAGAAAAATGGTATAAATCATCTGGAGCTAACTTACGAAGAAATGGTGCAACCCGGTTTTTCAATGGAACCTGTCTGGCAGCACTTGGGCATTCAAAATATCACCAGTACTCCACCTAAGACGAAAAAACTAATAAAAAAGTACGATCATATTACCAATTTAGAAGAGATTCGTGGAACATTAGCTTCCGATGAGAATGGGTATATCTAACTAATTTGATAGTTAAATATCCGATTAATATTGTGAAATTTATATTTTCAACCTTATTTGTTTACTTTTATCTTCGATTATTGATAAATAGCTACACCAAACTCTCTCTTTATTTCTGCATTTACCTCACATATTTTTTCGAGAAATACGCTCTACGGTCTGTTAGCATTAATACTAGTGCTGATTGGGCAGTTGGTACTATTTGACGTGTTAGAAATCCCTATCCAGGAAAGTTTTTACAATGGCGAATTATTGATTACCAATTTCTTCGTGTTTGGCTGGAAACGAATCATCGCCATCTTAGGCTTAGTAGCTATCACCGGACTACTAACTTACTTCCATCCGGTTCACTGGAAACATGTCGATCCCTTACCCCGCTACGTGATACTCACTTTACTGCTGATTCAAACCTATGCCATTACTTTTTTGGAGTATAATCACTATCACGATAAGTGGTTTTGGGCAGATCGGATCTTATTAGCTGTCTTGGCGATTTACACTGCTTTCAACCCCTACGCCCTCGTGATTTATTTGGTAGAGCTGGTGCTGTTAGTGGGGCAATTGGAGTTTCCTAGTGTGATCGGCTACGACCATACTCATAAGTCATTGGTAATGCCATTGCTTATTTCGTTTTGGGTGTTTTTAGTGATTCATCGGCTATCGGGACGGCGGGTAAAGTGGCCGTTGTACACCCTGTTTATTTTCTCTTTGCTGGCAAGTTGGTATCTACAGGCGGGTATCGCTAAAGTGAAATTGAATTGGCAAACAGATAATAATCTGTACAATATGCTGGCGGCATCAGTAGACGCAGGCTGGCTCCACAATCTTTCAGAAATCGCTTTGCAGTCGGTGGCTACGTTGGTGCAGGAAAACTATCTACTGTTACAGTACGGAGGACTGGCAGTTGAATTGATTTTTCCGTTGTTACTGGTTATTAATCGGAGAATTGCAATATTCTGCTTTATCAACTTCATCATTTTTCATCTGATGGTCTACGTCGTGAGTGGTATCTTCTTCTGGCAGTGGATTATTATGGAGACGGTCATTATCGCGGTGCTGCTATACCGCCCGCAGTCCACCGCCGTGCTATTCACCCGACCATACTGGGCATTATTTGCCTTACTGCTAATTCTTAATCCGCTTTTTATTCACATCACCCCGCTGGCTTGGCTTGATTGTGGATTTATCAATAGTTACACTTTCTATCTGCGTAACGACACAGGAGAAAAGCAACGGTTAGATAGCTCCTTTTTCTCACCCTATGACGTAGGTTTTGCTAAAAACCGCTTTACCTATACCAACCCGGATAATGTGGTGGCCAAAACGTTAGGGCAATGCCACGATGCCCAGGTGGTACAATTGGTAGAGCAGTGGTCAGAAAATTCGGAAGCTGATAATCGTGAGAAGGTGCGTAACTACAAAGCTGAGTTTGGTATGAACAACTACAATGAGCAAAGGGCGGAGAAATTTCGACGGTTTCTGACTGAGTTTACCCAAAATAAATTGCGTTACGATCCCCAGTTTATCAGCCAAGTGGATGTGCCTATCCACATGCAGCAGGGCAAAAATCAGCAAAACTTTTCTTTTGATGAGGCTAATCAGCTAATAATAGTGTACGAAGAAAAAGTTGTACGACCTGATCTGAAATTCTTCTCGCTCAAAACCGACTCGGTTCGTATGGATGTTTCACCCCAACAAGCAGTGCGGTAACCATGTGCGGAATCGTTGGGCAAATCAAACAAAACGGGGTAATTGACCCGGCAGTATTCCAGCGAATGCGGGATACACTGTACCATCGGGGGCCCGATGGAGCCGGAACCAAACTGCTTGGGGATGGGCGAGTGGCCCTGGGTCATCGGCGATTATCCATCATTGATCTGAGCGAAAGTGGGAAGCAGCCAATGAGCAATGAGGATGGTACCGTTTGGCTAACTTACAACGGGGAAATTTACAATTATCAGCCACTACGGACGGAACTACAAAATCGCGGTCACCGCTTTGTTTCACATACTGATTCCGAAGTACTAATTCACGGCTACGAAGAATGGGGTATTCAGAAATTGCTTTCCCGTTTGAAGGGAATGTTTGCTTTTGCCCTTTGGGATGATAAGCAAAAGCAGTTGGTAGCAGCACGAGATCGGTTTGGTATTAAACCATTTTATTACTACGCGGATAATACACAGTTTGCGTTTGCCTCCGAGATCAAGGGGATTATCGCAGATCCCACTGTGCAGCGGGAAATCAATCCCGACGCGTTGGCGGATTTCTTTCTGTATTCCTACGTGCCCCATCCGCATAGTATCTGGAAAAATTTGTATAAACTGTCGCCCGCCCATTATCTGGTTTACGATCAAAAGAGCCATCATTATCAAACCAAACGCTACTGGCAACTTTCGGTAGGAGATAGATTTATGCCCGAACAAGAAGCGGTAGAGCGGGCTAATGAATTAATTCAGCAGGCGGTGCGGGAACACATGGTCAGCGATGTTCCGGTAGGGTTATTTCTGAGCGGTGGTTACGATTCGGCTACGGTGCTCAAGCACATGCGGGCCGAAGCCAACGTAGCTACGTTTTCTATAGGCTTTGAGAACCACCGGAAGAGTGAGCATCGCCAAGCAGCAGGCATTGCCAATACCTTCGGCTCTCAGCATCATGAAGAGATTGTCGCTGAAGAAGTTGATACTTTTAAAATTTTAGAGACGCTAGCATTTCACTACGATGAACCCTACTCAGTATCAGCTATGATTCCCTACTACCACGTATCAGGCCTAGCCGCTCGGCATAGCAAGGTGGCCTTGTCGGGTGATGGGGGTGATGAAGCGTTTGCGGGGTACAACTGGCACTACGGCATTCATGAGCAAGAAAGTCAGCTGGTTTCTGCGTATCGGTTAAAGTCTTTATTCCGAGGACAAAGACAAGCTTTGCTGGACTACTACATTCAGTTTATGCCGGGGGTAGCCCCCGATATTCAGGAGAACCAAGCATTGTCATCTGACGTGTTGGATTTAATTGGAAAGCGCGGGTTTTGGTACTATCAGCAAGCTTACGAAAACGGACTAGATGCGGTAAAGACGATGCAGGTGCTGGATTACAAAACCTTTATGCTAGAGGCGTGTCTGATGCGGGCTGATCGGTCCAGCATGGCGCATTCGTTAGAGGTGCGGGTACCGTTTATTGACCACGAAATTTTTGAGTTTACTTTCGGTTTACAAACCTCAGTCTATTTTAAAGAAGGCTATAAGAAGTATTTGATTTACAAAAATATTCAGCAAGACTTGGACACGAACATTCTAAATATGCCCAAACGAGGGTTCAGCTTTAAACACCTGCGAACGTTATTTTCTCACGACTATACTGATTTCTTTCGGAAAGGTGCCCTAGCCGAGACAGGAATTTTATCCGAATCATTTAAACTGAACAAACTTACTAACAAAACCAAACTACATCTGCTAGTGCTAGAACTATGGTACCGACAGTACGGACAATGAACAATGGAGACCGGAGATCGGCCGCTGTGGGACAGCCCCTGTGGGACAGCCCCTGTGGAACAGCGACCGGAATTTAAAATTGATTGTTGGTAGAACCAACTGGCTAATGAATAATGAATAAAGCTAAACCCCTGTACATCAAACTACGCTAACACTTTAACACCTGAACACTTCAACTTTCTAACCCGTGCGACGGTCGCCTGTAACTTAATGCCCGTCGACTGTAGACCAATTAACAATTGAGCAATGACCAATGACGCAATAAAAAAGCAAGCCGTATTTGCGGTGGGTACAGGACGCTGCGGTACGCAGTTCTTGTCTAAAATAATGAAAAAAGAGCCCTGGGCAGCTTCGCACCATGAGCGACAGCCGCTGAGCGATACCTTTCATCGGTTTTGTAAATGGTACAATCTGCCGATTGACCCCGCCGGGTTTATTGCAACAAAGCGAAAAGATATTGAAGCCGATTGGACTAGCCATCCGGTTTCTTTTGAGGCTAGTGCCTATCTTTCTATGTCCATTGAAGAGCTATACCAGCACTTGAACGCTAAGTTCATTCTACTCATTCGCTCACCCGAGCAAGTTATCAATTCTTATATTAAAAAGGGGTGGTACAGTGAGGAGATACATCTAGCTGATCCTGATAAAATTCCTTCCTATCAGCCACACGAACCCCGGTTCTATCATTTTTTAGGAAGGACATTGCCCCAGGGTGAAGCGTTCGCTAAGTGGAAAGCGATGTCGCTGGTGGGTAAGTTGGCTTGGTACTGGCGCACCCTGAATGAACGAGTAATGCAGCAGTTTGAGCAAATTCCTGAGTCTCACTGGCGCGTGGTACGGCTGGAAGATTTGGACTATAGCTACTATCAGGAAACCTGTAATTTCATAGGTTTTCCCTCTAAAATAAGCCAGTATGACTACGAAGCAATTGCCAACTCACGGCCAAACGCTAAAGGGCGAAGCAAAACGCTCGATCAGTGGACCGAACTAGATATACGGGAATTCCAGCAACAAATCGGAAATTCGTCGGTTTCGTTTAAATATCTGACTGATATTGACACACTGCGGAAATCAGCATTGCCGGTATCCTCAGAAGAAGAGAAGAAGTCATCGGGGGTAAAGCAGGTATTTACCCAATTTTTTTTCCGACAGTAATACACTTTTTTATCGCAGTTTCTACTTCAGTATGACCCATAAAACGCATTCTCCTATCCAAAACACCCTCTGTCTGATTCGCTCTGTAGGAGAGCGAACTACCAGCTGGTGCGAACACTTGTTGAAGCAGGTGTTTCCAGCAGACCACGTGCAGCGTATTGGGGAGGTGCCGTTTAGTGCTACCGTTCGTAAAGGTTTTGAACTAGGTGGGGATAGTGGGTTAAAGTGGACACTCTGCATAGATGCTGATGTGCTACCTAACCCAGATGGGGTGCGGGAATTAATACAGTTTGCCGAAACTGCCGAAGAGCAGGTCTTTGAAGTTCACGGTGTAATTCTTGACAAATATATTCCCTGTAAACGCCCGGCGGGCAACCACTTGTACCGAAACGCTTTAGTAGATAAAGCTATTGGCTTAATTCCCGAAGAGGGAACAGCAAAACGCCCTGAATCGGCGACTAAAAAAGCAATGGCCAAAGAAGGATTCCCCTGGTATCAGACTTCGGTATACATGGGGCTGCACGATTTTGAGCAGTACTACGCAGACATCTATCGCAAAGCATTTTTGCACGCAGTAAAGCATCGCAAGGCATTACCGTTGGTAGAGAAATACTGGAGAAATCGTAAGTCAGATGATCTGGATTACGAGATCGCCCTGGCGGGGGCTTTAGCTGGGAAAATTTATGATGGTACAGTATTCGTAGACAAGCGTTTTTTGGAGGAAGAGAGCTTATCAGTGCTAAAGGCCAAAAATATTCAAGAAAAAGTGTCATTGACGGACTTGAAGAGTTCTGCCCGCTTGGTAGAGGATATTGAGTCCTCCTTTGCGATAGATCCGGTTGTTCAACAAAAGCAGTGGCCACGTTACCAAGAAAGCTTTTTGCGTGGAGTGCCCCTTTCCAAACATAAGCAACTAACTAAGCACGCACTAAAACGGCTTGGCTCACTCATGATTGCCTCTGGCACTCATCTAAAACAGCTAGCCAAAGATATTCACTAACGAACCAAACCGACCTATGAATGCAGTCCGAAAATACTCTCAATATGACTACAACAATACGAGTTCAGTACTGATGCCTGCAACTGATAATCGATATTCGGATAGCATAAATCACAAAAAAGCGTTGCCGAAAAAGATTTTGATTTTTGTGCTTCGCTACAGCACCCCTTCCCAAACATTTATTCGCAATGAAATTGATCAACTAAGCCGGCACCAAGAAATTAAAGTACAAGTACTTACTACGGAAGTAGATGACCCAAAAAACTTGCCTGATTACGTAAAGATAATTCCGTTCAGTGCTCCCAGGGAAAGGATGACCGATAAAGTTTCTCGTCGTTGGCGACGTATAACCAAGCAGAAACCAGCGAAGGGTAAAATGTACCTGAATACTAAATCTGTAGAATTCTCACAACGCCTGAATCAGGAGATTGAACAGTTTCAGCCAGATCTGATTCATATTCATTTTGGCTACGAAGCTCCTACGGTTTTGCTAAATACCGAAGCATTCCGCCAAATTCCTACGTTGATTGCCTTTAGGGGGGCAGATGCCTCTTCGTTCTTAAGTTTACGCAGGTACCGGGTATTTTTGCGACGCTATTTGAAGCATCCTATGCTCCATACATTATCGGTTTCCGACTCACTGCGGGAGAACCTAGAGCGTTATCGTATTCCTCTCAACGATCATCATATTCTTTATTCAGGTACCGATACTGATTTTTATCGACGACGAAGCACCAACCGCGCTCGCGAGCCTCATATCTTTTTGCAGGTAAGTAGTTTCCGGGATAAGAAAGGGCATGAATATACTCTGCGAGCCTTCCAGAAATTCCAGAAACTACGTCCTGATGTATCCTTTCGGTTGATTTTAGCCGGGGGAGGTAAGCTTCAGAAGAAGATGGAGCGGTTAGCAGCTGAACTAGAAATAGCTGATGTTGTGGAGTTTCCGGGGTGGGTGAATAAATATCAGGTGCGAGATCTAATGGAGCGTGCTCATACTTTTGTGCATCATAGCGTAACGCCGCCCGTTTCCCAAAAAATGGAAGGGATTCCGAATGCCATTATGGAGGCGATGGCTATGGAACTGCCTATTCTTTCTTCCTACCACTCGGGTATTCCGGAATTAGTAGAGCATGGCACACACGGCTATCTGGTGAATGAGTATGACGTGGATATGTATGCCAAGCGCATTGAGGACATTCTTTCGTGGAATTACCAAACGCAAAATCGGGAGCGGGTAATAGCTGGATTTGAGAAGCAGAAGCATCGTGAGCACTTGCTAACTATTTATGAAAACGTACTCAGCCAACATTGTTTAGCCTAAGCTGCCGACAAGTTCAAATGGATACTTTACGGTCGCTGCGCGATTGTGTTATCGTTCCTAAATTGAACGATCATGAATTTGTCGCCAGTGGCTTAGGTCTTTATTCATGATTTTTTCTAGAGCATCAATTTCTAGGCGCAGCATTTGCAGAATCATCCGCTGAGTGGCTACACTAAGCGTAGGACGTTGGTGAAAGGCTCGGTCTTCATTACGGGTAAGTTGATCCCACACTCCCGGAAGATATTTGCGTACTGCTTTCTGCGCTAAGTTAGGTTTGTCCCACCGACGGTGCTTTTTATTTCCCCCCAGCGATACATTACTGCGCGTTTTTTCATAATCTTTAAAACCAGCGAAATCAACGGATAAAAAGGCCGCAATACTTCGCATTGCTTTGTCCCGATTATCGTTGAAGTCGTCAAAATCGATAATCAATACGTACTCTCGGCCAAAACGCTCAATGTAGGGTGTAATTTGTGTGGCGTAGCGAGAAACATCAATGTACTTCCGGTTTTGTACGATTACTTCCTCAATGGATAAATCAGTAATGCCTCGCTCGTAGGAATGCATGTAGCTAGAGATAATGCGCTGAACAGGATCCCTTACTAGATATATGAATTTCAGCTCGGGGTTGTACTCATATAAGTCGTCCCAAATATGCCAGTTGGTAAGCGGAAAGAAGGTATAGGTAGTTGATGCTTCAAAGTAAAGTGCACCTTCTTGCTGGATAAAACGCTGTTCGTACTGCGACAGCTCTTCTCGCCAGTTTTTTGATTTACTGAAGAAGTGAGGCTCTTTAGGGCGGCTGCCTACCAGCGATGGATGACTGTCTAAAATAGAATACAATGAGGTAGTTGCGGCTTTCTGAGCGCCGATAATCATGAAATCTACCTTCATAAGATCGTATCGTGGTGTTGAGTTCAGAGTTTTGAGTTCATATTTATACACTCAGAACTCAGAACCCTCCTAACCATAACACTAATATATTACCGCTCTATCTTTCGCTCATTGTAGCCAGTATAGATTTGGCGAGGACGACCGATCGGCTCTTTGTTCTCGCGCATTTCTTTCCATTGGGCAATCCAGCCCGGGAGGCGACCCAGGGCGAACATTACCGTAAACATATCGGTGGGAATACCCATAGCGCGGTAGATAATTCCTGAGTAGAAATCTACGTTCGGGTACAGCTTCCGCTCTTGGAAGTAATCATCATTCAGGGCGGCTTCTTCCAAGCCTTTGGCAATATCCAGTACGGGGTCATTCACTCCCAAACCGGATAGCACTTCGTCGGCATTCTTTTTGATGATGCGGGCGCGAGGGTCAAAGTTTTTGTACACCCGGTGGCCAAAGCCCATCAGCCGAAACGGATCTTCTTTGTCTTTGGCTTTATCCAGATATTTTTTCACATCGCCCCCATCGGACTTAATATTTTCTAGCATCTCAATTACAGCCATATTGGCTCCACCGTGTAGTGGCCCCCATAACGCATTAATCCCGGCAGAGATAGAAGCGTATAAGCTGGCCTGAGAAGAGCCTACAATTCGAACGGTAGAGGTAGAGCAGTTTTGCTCATGGTCAGCGTGCAGAATGAGCAACTTATCCAGGGCGTCGCTTACTACGGGATCAACCTCATACGGCTCAGCCGGCAGGGCGAACATCATCTTCAGAAAATTACTACAGTAATCCTGACGATTGTCCGGGTAATTTACCGGATGACCAATTTTATGCTTATACGCCCAGGCGGCAAACGTAGGAAGCTTGGCAATAATACGGATGATACTCAGCTTAACTTCTTCTTTAGAACGGTTGGGATCGAGTGATTCAGGGTAGAAGGCCGTTAAGGAGCATACCAACGAAGAAAGCACACCCATAGGATGGGCACTGGAAGGAAACCCATCCAGAATTTTCTTATAATCTTCGTGTACCATTGTGTGGTACGTAATTTCTTCTTTGAAGGCAGAGAACTCATCTGCCGAAGGAAGCTCGCCATTAATGAGTAGATAGGCTACTTCTAGAAAAGAAGACTTGGAGGTAAGCTCCTCAATAGAGTAGCCCCGGTAGCGAAGAATACCTTGCTCGCCATCTAGGAAAGTGATAGAACTGGTAGTAGATCCGGTATTTTTGAATCCGGGATCAATAGTAATGTACCCACTTTGCCCACGCAGTTTACTAATATCAACCGCTTTTTCTTCTTCTGATCCTTCAACAATAGGTAGTTCGTAGGTATCGCCGTTTATTTTTAATTCAGCAGTATTATCAGCCATAGGAAAAGTTTGTTAGGAAATAGATGATTTATATTATAAAAAAGCTTTACAGTATAAATGTAAATTCAGCTTAATTGTTACCAAGAATTAGCGGTAATCCACCTTCTCCCCCCCCAATTACTACCACTTTACTGTTACTTGACTCAGAAAGTTGGGTAGTAGCTTCAATACCGCGCATTTTTAGCAGTTCCTCAGTTAAACTGCTGTTGATGATTTTGTTAGCCTGGGCTTCACCCTCAGCGGCAATGCGCTTCCGTTCGGCTTCGCTCTTTTCCCGCTCTAGCCGGAATTGGTACGCCAAAGCTTCTTGCTCCTGCTTCAACTTCGACTCTATAGCCGTCCGGATTTGGTCGGGTAAGTTAATTGACCGGATCAGTAAGGCGCGCATCTGAATATTATTTGCCTCGCTCTGGAGAATTTCTTCGGTTTCTAGAATAATAGCCTCTTCCACTTCAGCACGCTTGGTAGAATAGATTTCCTCGGCAGTGTAGCGACCCATTACTCGCCGTACAGTAGAGCGCACCTCGGGAACGATGAGTTGTAGTATAAAGTCCTTGCCGAAGTTCTCGTGCAGAAAGCCTACTTTGTTGTACATAGGATGAAAGCGGACTGAGACATCTACGGCAATGTTCAATCCATTTTTATCTAATACGTCCATGGTTTCCTCTACGTTCTGCTCACGCACATTGTACACGTGCATCTCATTCCAGGGAGCCTTTACCACAAATCCTGGTTCAAACACTTTATCTTTTTGTAATCCACCACCAAAGGGCTTAAACAATACGCCCCGTTCCCCGGCATCAATTGTGAGAAATAAGCTGGACGATAAATAAATAATGGCAAAAAATAAAGCAACACCAATAACAATGAAAGGAAGAAATTTTCGATTATCCATAAGTTTAAATACAGGTTTTTGGTTGTTTAGAAGAAATCTGATTAAACCTTTTCAGCAAAACAACAGTATGTGAAATAGAGCAGTTAGACTACTAACAACATTCATTTTGTTCATCTTCACGAAGCGAAGGTAGTAAAGGTTTTCGCATCCTATTCAAGAATTTATAAAAATCGTCTTCATTACGGTGGTTTTTACATTTTGATCGCAGATATTGGTAATTTTATACCAGAATATAATACGCTACAATTTAAACTACAGCTCCTGTAGCATCCTATATGTAGGCTACAGGAGCTGATTTATGTGCAATACTTAAGTAAAGAGCTTTATGTACTACAACTCTATTATAGAAACCATCGGCAACACCCCGCTCATTAAACTTAATACGTTGAACGAAGGAATTGAAGGGACAATTCTGGCCAAAGTGGAGTACTTCAATCCGGGTAATTCGGTAAAAGACCGCATTGCCATTAAAATGGTAGAAGATGCTGAGAAAGATGGACGGTTACGCCCTGGCGGAACCATTATTGAAGGAACCTCCGGCAATACGGGCATGGGATTGGCCCTGGCAGCCGTGGCGAAAGGCTATAAGTGTATTTTCACCTTAGCCGATAAACAATCGCAGGAGAAGATTGATATTTTGCGGGCGGTAGGGGCTGAAGTAGTGGTGTGCCCTACCAATGTGCCACCTGAAGATCCGCGCTCATATTACTCCGTAGCCAAGAAGTATAATGAAACCATCCCTAACTCTTTTTACCCTAATCAGTACGATAACCTCTCCAACCAAGCAGCGCACTACGAGACTACGGGACCAGAAATTTGGGAGCAGACCGAAGGGAAGATTACACACTTTGCGGCAGGAGTTGGTACCGGTGGAACCGTTAGTGGGGTGTCTAAGTACTTGAAAGAACAAAACGCTGATGTGTTCACACTAGGCATTGACACCTACGGATCGGTATTTAAAAAATATAAGGAAACCGGGGAGTTCGATGAGAAAGAAGTGTTTCCGTATCTGACCGAAGGAATTGGCGAAGATATTTTGCCCAAAAACGTTGACTTCGATCTGATTGACGAATTCATTAAAGTAACTGATAAAGATGCGGCCATTATGGCTCGCCGACTAGCTCGGGAGGAAGGGTTGTTTATTGGATGGTCCTGCGGTTCAGCTATGCACGGAGCACTGCGTTGGGCACGAAAAAATTTAAAGAAAGACGACCTAATGGTCGTACTGCTACCCGACCACGGCACCCGCTACTTAGGAAAAATCTACAACGATAGCTGGATGAAAGACCACGGCTATCTGGAAAAGCGGGAGTTTGCCACCGCCCAAGATATTCTTCGTAATCGCAATGGTTCTAGCGAATTAACAACCATCCCAGCGGATACTTCGGTAGGTGAGGCTATTAAAATTTTAAACCAACAGGCAATCTCTCAAATTCCGGTGACCGAAAACGATGAGTTTGTGGGCAGCCTGACGGACTCTAAGTTGCTGCACAAACTTATTGAAGAACCGGAGCTTCGAAGCGAACCCGTTTCCAAACTAATGGATAAACCCTTCCAGTTTGTTTCCCCCCGTGATACGCTGGATGTGCTTTCGTCACTCATTGACAAAGAAAATAAAGCTTTACTAGTGCGCGATCAACTCAACCAGGTACATATCATTACCCAGTCTGACCTGCTGATGGCGATGAGTAGTTAGGCTAAGCACTGTGCGGTTTCGCACACCAACTGTTCAATTTTGGTCAGTAACAGTGAAGTAAATCTACCTTAGAAGCACTGTGAGGGTAGTGGCACGTCTTTTAATGACTAATGATTGATGACTAATGATTAATGCTCCTTCATTATTCATCAGTCATTAATCATCAATCATATATGATACGAAACTATCTGCTCATTGCTCTGCGCAACGCTCGTCGCAACAAAGTATATTTAATCATCAACGTGCTGGGTTTAGGACTCGGTTTAGCTTGTATGCTTACCGCTTACACATTTTTTGCCTTCAATCAGGAGTTTGATAGTTACTTCTCAGATACCGACAATATTTACCGGGTACAGCGTACGCTGGCGGGTGAACGAGCATCTCAGGGCATAGGCGAGCGTATTCCGCTACCATTGGCAGTTACCGCGTCTGAGGAAATTTCGGGAGTACAGGAGGCTACCAGAGTATTTGCCGCTAGTGAACTGCTTCGTACCGATGACGAGGTGTTTAGCGAATATATTGGCTTTACCGACACTAACTTCTTTACGTTCTTTCCTTTTCAGATCAAATTCGGTGAAACTGGTTCGTACACCGGAACGGACAAGGTTATCCTCAACGAAGAATTAGCGAGCAAATTTTTTGAAGATAAAAATCCGGTAGGGCAGACACTCACCTTGCGGTTCGGCGACGGACAAGAAGTGTCGCTTACCGTGGGGGCAGTAGTTACTTATCCTGAGAATACTAGTTTCTACTACGATGCCTTCGTTCCGCTTTCTCACTACTTAGCTATCGGAAACCATAATCAGGACGATTGGGCGGCGGGTATTCGTTCCAATACATTTCTTAAGTTGAGTTCTTCGCAGGCCGTTAATGAAGTTAATACTCAACTAGAAAAGTTTGTAGCTACGGCTAATGCTACAGATATAACCTATAAGTACCGCGATTTTTGGGTAATCCCTTTCCGAGACTCTCGAGTAAACGAAAACGAAATTCGGGGAGATGCCACCTACACCAATCGCCGCATTAACCCGGTAGCCACTATAATTTTTGGCACATTGGCGTTTTTGATTTTGCTATTAGCCTGTTTCAACCTCACTAATACCTCAATTGCGCTAGCTTCTCGCCGGTTGAAAGAGATTGGTATTCGCAAAGTAATGGGGGGAATGCGCCACCAGTTAGTGGTACAGCACTTGTTAGAAATCATATTGATTGGAGTATTAGCAATCGGAGTTGGATGGTTGATAGCGCAGTATTTATCTGTCGCCTTCTTCAATCTATGGGACACGCCTTTTTCCCTAGACGATGTTAACCTATGGAATATGAGTTTGGCATTGGTGCTACTGCTGGTGCTGGTTGCTATGATTGCCGGACTGTATCCCGCTATTTACAGCACGCGCTTTCATCCGGCTACTATTTTGAAGGGAAACCTAAAGTTGAAGGGCTCTAACTGGTTCACTCGTAGTTTGCTCAGTCTGCAATTTGCCTTGTCCATCGCCTTACTTATTGGCGGTTTCGTGGCAATTAGCAATACTGAATATCTGCAAAACCTGGATCTTGGTTACGATATTCATGAGGTTATTAGCCTGGGAGGTTTGGAACCACCGGAAGCCCAGATGCTGCTAATAGAAGCTCAGCAGCATCCTAAAGTGAAAATAGTATCGGCACTTCGTGGTAGCGATATTTGGGGCAATGGTTCTAAAGAAGTACAAGTGGATACTGCTACCTTCGCTAGTCGTATTTTTCAAGTGGATGCTAATTACTTGGAAACGGTCGGTATGGATATATCAGTCGGTCGGGGTTTCAACGCTGACCGCGCTTCTGATTATACCGAGGCCGTGCTGGTGAATGTAGCCTTTGTCGAGAAAATGAATTGGGATGATCCGATCAACCAGCGTATTCTTTATCAAGATACCGCTCGTTACGTGATTGGCGTAGTCCAAAATATTGTAAACAACCTTTACGATAACGAACAACGTCCGAGTCTTTTTCGTCAGATACAGCCCGAGCGATATTCTAAGGTGATGATTAAAGCCGCACCCGATGATCTGGCCGAGATAGATGAATATTTGCAGAGCCGATGGAAAGAAATTGTTCCCTTTGAGCCTTACGAATCCTCTTATCTTACCCAGGCGGCGATGTACTACCCCATACGTGAGATGCGAAACCTTAAGAAAGTATATTTCTTTCTGGCGGTACTGGGTGGTTTGCTTGCCGTAGCTGGTATCTTTTCGCTGGCGCAAATCAATATAGCCCGACGCAATAAAGAAATTGGCGTTCGTAAGGTACTGGGCGCTTCGGTCGCTAAAATCATCAACACGCTCAACCGGGAGTTTGTCTGGATACTGGCCGTTTCGGCGGTGCTGGGGGGTGGAATAGGCTATCTGTATAATTGGGCTTTTTTAGAAAATTTTTACGCCTTCCATATCGAGATCGGACTATTTCCGCTGATCGTTTCCGGGGTAATCATTGTGGGTATCGCGTTGCTTACCACGTCTCTCACTATTCGTAGAACGGCAAATACAAATCCTGCCCAGGTTCTGCGGGATGAATAAGCATAACCCTTCCCTTAGTGGGAAGTCGCGGAGAGGTTAAGGTTCTTTGAAAAGGCCAGTATTACCTTCTTCCCAGACCAGCAACAGAGATTCTACCAAGTCAGGAGACTGATCAGCAATATTTTCATTCTCGTATGGATCGCTCTGATGGTTATAGAGTTCGGTGATTGGCTGTTCCTCTCGGAAGTATTTAGTGAGACGATACTGGTCTGTCCGTACGGTAATTCCTTGCCGGAAGTAACTATAGGCAGTGTTTCTCCAATCGGCATTGGCGTCAGACATTACATTGACTAAGCTGCTTCCGTCAACAGATTTGGAGGCTTTCATCTTGCACAGTTCCATCAGGGTGGGGTAGATGTCGACCGTGCTAACGATCTCATCGTGTTGCTTGCCTTGGCTATCTGGGGTTTTAATCATAAATGCACTGCGGAGGGCGTACTCAAAGTTGGTGTGTTTACCCCAGATGCGGTCATCACCCAGGTGCCAACCGTGGTCGCCCCACACCACCACAATGGTGTTCTCATCCAACCCGAGTCGGGCTAATTCATCCAACACTTTTCCTACTTGGGCATCAATGTAGCTAATGCTGGCGTAGTAACCGTGCTTTAGTTTGCGGGCGTACTCATCCGAAACAGGTTGCTCCAGCGTCGCGGATTCATCACCCAGTTGATATTGGTTAAATTCGCCGTTATTGTGCAAACTGGCCGGATGAACGTTAGCGGGTATATCGGGCGAGTTAGTTAGCAGAATATCGGTTCGGTCGTACATATCCCAGTATTTTTTAGGGGCATTGAACGGCAGATGCGGTTTAAAGAAACCAACTCCCAGAAAGAAAGGCTCGTCTCTAGTTGCAAACTCCTGTAGCTTTTTCACAGCCAGCTCGGTAGTTAACCCGTCGGGATAATCAGTATCGGCAACATCTGCTGCCTCGTAGGGCTTCACCTGTTTGTTTTTACCCTGCCGATTCGATCCGTCAGCGTAGCCGAAGAAAGCGTTCCAGCCGGTTCCCCATTTCCCGGCATCAAACAACATTTCGTCCCAGCTATCGGGCATTTCCCACTCGGTGCCTACCGGGTCAGTGTAGCCGTACAGCAATCCATCCACGTAGTGACTGATTTTACCGATGCCCACTGTGTAGTAGCCGTCTCTTCGGAGCTTGGCTATGAAGGTTTCCGGGCGGTCTTCTTCGGGCTTTTCCGCAATCAGCTTACGAATGGCATCGTTGGAAACCGCTGTCTTGGTGCGAGGATACAAACCGGTAAGCAATCCGTAGCGGGAAGCCCCGCAGGTAGGCACCGTTACAAAGTGGTTGGTAAACAAATGCGACTGCGAAGCTAGCTTATCTAGATTAGGCGACTGTACTACCGAATTCCCGTAGCAACCCAGCTCGGGGCGCAGGTCGTCAATACAGATGAATAATACATTTGGCGGAGATGTAGTCTCCTGCGACCACACCTCCGTAATTTGAAGAAGAAATAGGCAAAGAAAGGTGAGTTTAATGTTGCTTCTCATATATTCAAGGTTGTCTGCTTTAGCGAATATACAGAGTTTGCCATCATAAATTACCTTCTTATACTCATAAGCTAATTTGCCGAATAACCTGGGTTCTGCTCCAGCGTAGCTCCGGTATTACTCTCTATCTCACTGAATGGTATTGGAAATAAATTGTGATAGGGCTGTACATCGCAGCCAAAATTAGTAGCCACCGGGTTTCCGTTGCAATAACGACTGGTTCGATCGTACAGTAGACCCAATCGATTCAGCGTAAGTCGTCGTTTTTCTTCTACTCCCAACTCTCGCATTCGCTCGTCCAGAATGTAGTCAATATCTATTTCACCGGGGGTAACCGGAATTGCTCGTGCCCTTCCCCGGACTACGTTGATGTCAGCGGCAGCACTGGTGGCATCGCCGTTGCCTAAATGGGCCTCGGCCCGGAGTAAATATGTTTCGGCAAGTCGGATGAAGTACTGATCGGTGTAGGTGCTACCGGTAGCGGAGGCATTCATCGTTTGTAATTCAGGGTCGACAAACAATTCCGGCGGATGATTACCGGGAGTAAATACCTTGGACTGAAATGGGTAGAACCGCCGGATCGTATCTTCGTTGGTTTGCCGAAACAAATCCAGGTACTCCGAGATCATCTGGCCAAACCATTCCGATTCAGGATTATTGAAAGCCACATCCCGGATGAAGTTGTATTCAGAGTTTCGCATATCGTTCGGGTCACTCTGCCAAATGCCGTAGTTCAGATGATCGGTACCTCGTAAGCGGCCAATTCCTCGTCCGGAAGTATAGGAAACCCCTAAAGGGAGAAACGGGGTTACCCCCGAGGGGTCAGTCACACTAAAGGTATACGGACGGGGCGCATGGTCTCGCTCTAGCTGGGCACCATCTCTGCTTCCAGACTGTAGTTCACCGCCCAGTATATCTACCTCCTGCTGAAATACCCAAATGCCTTCGGTATTACCCGATCCACGGTTTTGGTTTTGCCTTCGGAATAAGTCCCAGTATACGTCGCCCGGTTCGCTTTGCCGGGAACCAAACCGTTCGGTCATCAGGGCGGTAGCGGGGTCATCAATAACTATAGTGGTAGCATTGATGGCATCTGTCCAACGTTCCAGCGCTACATATACGTCGGCTAACAAATGATAAGCTGCCAGATTAGAAACCTGTCCATCTTCAACTTCGGTGATTCCGGGGAGATTTTGAGCGGCAAACGCTAAGTCAGCTACCGCTTGCTCGTACACCTCTTGTCGGGAAGCTCGTTGGTAGTCCGTTTTGGGAGAACTAACCGCTTCTAATTCAATGGGAACGCCGCCGTACAGATAACCTAAGTTACGGTAAGAAAGCCCCCGGAATAATCTGGTGTCTGCCTCTATGCTAATCTTTTGTTCATCAGTTAATTCGGAGTCTGATAAACGATCCAAAATAATGTTAGCCGAAGAGATGATTCCGTAATACTCCCGCCAGTGATAGGTGGTTTGAATAGAATTAGGAGTCAGCGTGGCTAAGTAGCTACCGAAGCGTTGATTGAGTTGCTGGGCACCATTGTAGCCAATATCGGTTCCGTACAGATAATCCAGCGGACGGTGTTCACTAGCGGAGAGCATTACTCGTAGATTATCGTACAGTGCGTAGACCGATGAGTTGAAATCATCTACGGTAACAAAGGCGTTATCTGGACTGGCGAAATCCAGCGGTACTTCCCGTAAAATCTCAGTTTCGTTGCAGCTCAAGGTCAGCAGCATCATTAAGGGCAATAAGAAGGTTCTGAGGTATATATTAGTTGTCATAATTATCGAATTTGAAGGTTAAAAGCTCATATCTAGTCCAACCGAAAAGCCACGCAGTACCGGACGGCCGTTGGCAGCGAAGCCCCCTTTGGATTGTTGTTCTAGGTTACCATTTGGTTGACGTTCCCGGTCTATCTCTGGGTCCCAGCCTTCCCAGTCGGTCCAGGTAAATAAGTTCTTACCACTGACGAAGACTTTTAGGTTCTGAATACCCAAGCGTTCTACTAGCGATGAATTTAAGCGGTAAGCTACCGTTATATCCTGAAGCCGGACGAAGCTACGGTCACCGTAAAATATGTAGTCAAAAGCGGGCTCTTGGTCTAGCCTGCGGTAGCGGGCGTTGGGGTTAGCGGGTGTCCAGTAATCGTAGCCGTTCCACATATTGTTTCGCCGAATGTTATCGCCAATACCAAAGCCATTCAGCATATTTCTACCTCGGTACCCGTCTTTTCCTCCCTGCACCGAGTTAATAAAAAAGCGCAAAGTGAAGTCCTTGTAATTGAATTCGTTTAGAATACCAAACTGATAAGCGGGTTCTTCTCTGCCCAAAATGACCCGGTCATTAGGGTCAATAAACTCATCACCATTTTGGTCGACAATGCGGTGGGTACCTACGAAAAAGCCATCGGGGGCTTCTTCACCCAACTGAATAATTCCCGCCGATTCGTAATCAAAAATTGACCCGATAGACTCACCGATGAACAAACCGCTGGCTTGCAAATCATCTTCCTGCCCGTCTCCATTAGCATCTAAGCCTACCAGCGATACGATTTCGTTATTATTGGAAGCTAGATTAAGATTTAGGTTCCAGGAGAAATCACCTTGCTGAACTACCTTGCTGTTGATGGCTAGTTCAATACCTCGGTTAGCTACTTCCCCCACGTTGGAGGTGATCTGATTAAAACCAGTAACCTCAGGAATAGCAACATCGAAGATCAGGTCGTTGGTAGTGGTACGGTAGTAATCTACACTACCGGTAATCCGGTTGCTGAGTACTGAAAAGTCTAAACCGAAATTAAACCCGGTGGTCGTTTCCCAGGTGAGATTGGGGTTGGCTAGATTTTCTACTTCCTGTCCGAATAGGGTAGAACCCCCGTCGCCAAACACGTAAGCTGCGTAAGTATTCAGTACCGCCAGTGAAGCGTAACGATCAACCAGATTTCCATTGGTGCCGTACGACCCTCTCAATTTCAAATTGTTCAGCCAGGGTAGATCCATGAAGCTCTCTTCACTTAGTACCCATCCTATGCCAACAGAAGGAAAAAGTGCGGTCTTTTCGTTACGGGCAAAACCCGAGAATCCATCCCGGCGTACGGTAGCGGTAATCAAATACTTGTAGTCAAACTCGTAGTTGATTCGCGCCATCTGGTAGAGGTAACTTTCGTCCCAGGCTTCGGATTCTATGGTCTGAATAGCGGCTAGGCTTAGGTCGTTGTAGCTTAGTCGCAGATTGTTGTAATTAGCCCCCGTAGCTAAGGTTTCTTCGTAGTTTCTTTCTCGTTGTCCGGCTACCAGGGTTACATCCAGTTGGTGCTTTTCGGCGAGTGTCTTTTTGTAAGTAACAATATGGTCTAGTGTCCAATCGTACCAAGTTCGATTTCTCTTAAAGGCGCCACCGGAAGCACTATTGTCAAACTCGTTGCTACTGTAGTGACGATCCCAGGAGTAGTTATTGCCGAAGTTGAGGCGGTAGTTTAGCCCTTCCACGAACGGTATATTCAAGTCGGCATAAAAATTTCCGAATAAGCTATTACGTTTATCAAAATCATCGGCAGTAGCCACCAAAAAAGGATTGGGAATATTTGCTCCGTTAGGATTAAGAATAAATTCTCCGTTCTCAACCGCTGGTTGTACTAACGGGGCCATCCGGGCTAAGCTGGCAATAGAAGGAGAGTTGCCGGAATAGTCTGAAAATGATCCGAATGTCTGAGCACCAATGGTGAGCCAATCAAAAATATCATTCTCTAAGTTAATACGCGTGGTAATCCGTTCAAACTCATCGCTAATAATGTAGCCTTTCTGCTTGGTGTATCCACCCGAAAGAAAGTACGATATCTTACCACTGGTACCTCTCACACTTAGATTGTGGGCATTGATGTAACCAGGGTCGGTAGCTGCATCCCACCAGTCAAAGTCAGTTCCATTATCGAAGCCGGCCCGTAGTTCAGGGTCGCCGACAACATCTGCGTAACTCCAACCCGGTACCAACTCCGTATACTCGGGAGCTTGAAAAGAGGCTTCCCAATCTACATCAAATGATTTTTGAATGAATTCCTCTCGGTTCATTAGGGTGAGCGTATTGGTGGGGGCTTGGGTAGTGAATGAACCGGTGTAGCTAAAAACCGGTTTGTCGGAAGTACTTCCCCCTTTGGTAGTAATCAGAATCACCCCATTGGCTGCTTGAGCACCGAAAATCGCCATACTACTCGGATCTTTCAACACATCAATTGCCTCAATGTCGTTAGGGTTCAAATCGCTTAAGCTTCCGGTATAGATGATTCCATCCACTACCAAAAGTACGTTTTGGTTACCGTTAATTGTAGAGCGTCCTCGTACTGATATAGATGGGTTTTCGCCTGCCGCGTCTACCTGACCAATATTTAAACCGGGTACACTTCCTTGTAGCGACTGGGCAATATTCACATTAGGTGATTCCCGAAACGACTCAATATCAGCACGAACTACTGCCCCCGTTAAGTCAGACTTTTCTTGGGTTCCGTACCCGACCACCACTACCTCCGACAGCGATTGAATGTCAGGAGATAGGGCAAGATCAATCGTTGATCGTCCGTTAATTTCTACTTCAATCGTTTCGTAGCCAATGGACGAAAACACTAGGGTAGTTACGTCGTCATTCACTGTCAGGCGATAATTTCCTTCTACATCGGATACAGTGCCGCTAGCCGTTCCTTGCGCCAGAATATTCACCCCCGGTAGTGGTTCGTTAGTTGATAAGTCCGTCACTTGGCCACTAATTGTCTGGGCAACAGCTGGTTGTGTCGGCAAAGGCTGGGAAAGCTGTATTTTTTTTGGTATTAACTCTCTGGAGACACTTCCTTCCTCATAGAGGAGCTTCTGTTTTATCTTTTTCGGCTGAATTTGACGAGCTAAGTAAATCACGTAGGTATTGTCCTCGAAACGTTTTGCCCGCAACCGATAGCCTCGGAGCAGTGTGTTCAGATACACTTCCACATTAGCTGGGTCTTCCTTTACTTGAGTAGCTTTTACCGTTTTACCTTGCAGCATAGACGCATCGTAATCAAAGGAGATGTTTAGGTCTTGCTCAAGTTTAGTCAGTACGTCAATCAGCGATTCTTGCTGGTTTTGTTGGGTAACTGCCGGAGCAGTGTAGGCTATTTGCTGGGCAATAGCCGCGTACGAAATGAGACAACTCAGTAGGAGAAGTCGGGCTTTGAGAGAAGGGTAGAGGAGATGATTCATAGCATAGGTGTTTGTTTGAAAAAATTAAGGTTATTTAATAGTGACTTGCCGGTCTTGATACGCAATGTCCAGTTCGTAGAGTAGTGAGAACTTGTCGAACAGTAGCTCGGTACGGTCGGTAGGTACCGAGCCAGTGTACTTTTGCTGTAACCAAGAAGAGTCCTGAACTGCAATTTGCCAGCCGTAGGTGTTTTCTAACCGGTCAAAAATATTTTTTATGGGCTCTTCACTAAAGGTGAGCACTTGGTCCTTCCAGGAAATAAAATGTTGAGCATTTACCGTTTTCTTCTGAATACCCCGGTGGGCATCGGATTCAGCTAGTTCATTTGGGCGAAGTAGAACCGAGTCTTGTTGCTCGTTACGGATTAACACTTTTCCCTCGTGCAATACTACCTGCGTATTTTCGGGGCGGTTCTGCACATTGAACTGGGTGCCGCGCACTTCTACCCGAAGCTCATTGGCGTGCACCGTGAATTTAGTGAAGTGACCTTGACTTTTATTTTGTTGTTTGGTAACCGAGAAAAATGCTTCACCCTCTAGCCATACCTCACGTCTGTTCGGCTGTTCTTCCCAGTCGGTAGAGTAGCGCAATGTAGAATTTCCGTTTAGGATTACCTCCGACCCATCCGGAAGAGTAACGGGTTGCTGCTCACCGTACTGCGTGCGAACAGATGTCCAATCCGAGGCAGTAGGTTCATGTAGGTACAAGGCTATTCCTACACCCAGGATCAATAATACTGAGGCCGCCGCTACCCAGGTTCTGAGGGTGCGAATGGGACGGTCGGATTTAGACGGTAATAATTCAGAAGGAGCTTGCCGAGCTATTTTCTGCTGTATTGCTTTCCAATCTTCGGCTTTGAAATGAGGAGGAGGTGATTCTTCATTTTCTATGATAGACTTCAGCAAACGTTGGGCTTGGTCTACGATCTTTCTCTTTTCAGGGTGCTGAATTAGCCAGGACTGCCAAAAGGCATGGTGTTCGGGAGTAGGAAAGCGTACCCATTCGTAGAAGTAGGGATCTTGCAAAAAGTCGTCTACGGAAAAATCCGCATAAGAGTCTTTCATATTAGAGGTATTTGCCCTTATAGGGAAGCCCGGACAAAAACCTCACGGCTTTCTGTGAATAAATTCGAAGAATTATGATACGTTAAATAAAGGAGGTGTATTTTTTGAAATCAGATAAGCATATGATCTGAAAAATGTCACATTAGCAAAGAGACTAGCCAAATAAGGATGGTTTTTTCCGCGTAGTGGCTGCGAAGTTTGGCTAAGGACAGAGAAATGATGTTATACACTGTTGCTACCGATATATTTAGCGTACTGGCAATTTGCTGATTGCTCAAGTTGGCAAAGAAGCGAAGATGAACTACCTCACGCTGGTGCTTGGTCAGTTGAGCTAAAGCCTGTTGCACCTGTTTTTGACTTAGGCGGTTCGTTTCCTTTTGTATAATTTCTTCTTCCCGCGAGGGGACTAAAATAGGTGCGGGTACGGTTCGTCTCCTTTGTTCCTGCAACTGTCGAATAATGACTCGGCGGAGAGCCTTAAATAGATAACCCTGCACGTTGGAAGTGATAGACAAATACTTTTTTCGTTGCCACAAATCGACAAACAGAGTTTGAATGCTATCGCGTACTACATGCTCATCGGGGGCAAGATGCCTACCGTACTGATACAAACGCTCGTAGTACCGATTGTAAATTTCTTCGAACGCAACCTTGTCCCCCTGAAGAAAACGCTTCCAATGGGTAGTGCTATCAATCTGAGGGTCAAAATGCGATTGGGTAGCCAATGCTTAGAGTTGTATAGTAGATAATGCTAGGTACTAAATATGAGTAATTGTTATAAGTTTAAAAAATATGTATCCAAAAATTATAATTTTTATACAATTATTTTGTGCCAAGTAGATTAACTTCATAAATATGTGATACAATTATCTGTTGTGCTTTCGCGCTAGTCAACCTTCGATCCTATTTACTTATGTTTGTACGTATTGCAGTTTCTGTTTTTTTAATCTCGCTCTGTTCTTTCTGCTTATCGCCTCAATCGGAATCTACCGAAACTCCTCCGAGCACTTCATCTGCTCCTAATATTGTGTTGATCTATACCGACGACGTGGGTTACGGCGATGTGAGTAGCTACGGAGCTACCGAAATTAGTACGCCGCATATTGATCGGCTAGCGGAGGAAGGACTGCGGTTTACCGATGCCCACACCACTTCGGCTACCTGCACTCCTTCGCGCTACGGATTACTTACCGGGCAATACCCCTGGCGAAAAGATGGCACCGGCATTGCCCGGGGTGATGCCGCCCTGATTATTGACCCCGATCGTTTTACACTCCCTGATCTGCTGAAGCAAGCGGGTTACGCCACATCCGTAGTAGGCAAGTGGCACTTAGGACTAGGGCCAGCGGGTGGTCCTGACTGGAACGGAGAAATTAATCCTTCGCCGTTAGACATTGGTTTTGATGAATCTTTTCTGATTCCAGCAACAGGCGACCGAGTGCCAACCGTCTATGTAGAAAATCGTCGGGTCGTTGGGCTTGATCCCGCTGACCCGATTGAGGTAAGTTTCTCTGAGAAGGTTGGCGATGAACCTACTGGGCGGGATAATCCTGAACTGCTCAAGATGCACCCCAGCCACGGGCACGACATGACTATTGTAAACGGTATCAGCCGGATTGGATATATGACTGGAGGCCAAGCCGCTCGCTGGGTAGACGAAGACATGGCCGATACCATCACCGCCCGAGCCGTTAGTTTTATTGAAAGAAATCAGGAGCAGCCGTTCTTTCTCTACTTTTCTACTCACGATATTCACGTACCTCGGGTACCGCATCCCCGCTTTGTCGGAAAAAGTGGGATGGGTTCTCGGGGCGATGCCATGCTACAACTGGATTGGAGTGTGGGGCAACTTCTGCAAACGCTGGATAGCCTACAACTTACTGACAATACAATTGTCATTTTTACTAGCGACAATGGACCGGTGGTAGACGACGGTTACCACGACGAGGCAGTGGAGAAACTAGGCAATCATACACCCGCCGGACCCTTTCGCGGGGGAAAGTACAGTGTGTTTGAAGCCGGAACCCGCGTACCCTTGCTCATCCGCTGGCCCAGTGAAATAGCACCGAGCGTATCTGGTGCTCTAGTTAGTCAGATTGATTTTTTAGCCTCTTTGGCAACGCTTACTGAGCAATCAGTTCCATCCGGTGCGGCTACTGATAGCCAGAATAATTTAGATGTACTGTTAGGGGATAGCGAAGAAAATCGAGAATTTCTGATAGAACACGCGGCTTCTGGTGCGCTTTCTCTGATCAAAGGAAAGTGGAAATACATTGAACCCAATGATCGCCCTTTTTACAATGAAAATACGGATACTGAGCTAGGTAATATGCCCGAACCCCAACTGTACGATTTGTCGGCAGACCAAAGCGAACAGCAAAACGTTGCTGATCAGCACCCTGAGGTGCTAACGGAGATGCAAACGTTGCTAAAGAAAATTAGAGATATATAATTGAGACCAACGGATACTCACACATTACCGCAGAGTGATAAAAAAACAGCCCAATGCTTTGAAACTGTAGTACCATTAACATAATTAGCCCATGAAACAAATTGTATTCAATACACCCGGAAATGCTGAAGTTCTTACTGTAAAGGACATACCAGTACCTGAACCAAAAGCCGGAGAAGTTCGGGTAAAAGTAAAAGCGGCTCCGGTAAACCCTTCGGATGTAGTATTCATCCAGGGAGTGTACGGTATTCAGCCTCAGTTTCCCGATAGCCCGGTGGGTTTTGAGGGGGCGGGAGAGATTGATGTAATTGGAACAGGAATTGGTCCTGATTTGAAAATAGCTCAGGGACAGCGGGTAGCATTTGCTACGCTGGGAACGTGGAGCGAATATGTGATAGTGCCAGCTACCAATGTGTTACCTATTCCAGATAATTTATCCTTCGAGGAAGGAGCGCAGTTCTTCGTAAACCCATTCACAGCCGTTGCTATGTTGGATGAAGTGAATCTGCAAAAAGGTAACTGGTTACTCGTAACGGCTGCCTTTTCATCGCTTAATAAAATGGTGATTCAACTAGCTAAGAAAGCGGGTATTCGGGCAATTGGAACAGTACGTCGGGCTGAACAGGTACAACCACTACTTAATTTGGGGGCAGAAGCCATAGTAAATACCAAAGAAGATTCACTGACTGATCGAGTGAAGAGCTTAACTGAGGGCAAGGGAGTGCAGGCTTGCTTTGAGTCGGTGGGGGGAGAGCTTGGCACCCAAGCGATTGCCAGTTTAGGCAAAGATGCTACTATGCTGATTTACGGTTTGATGAGTGGGGAAGAAGCTAAGATCAGCTATGGCCCAACTATTTTCAGTACCCCCACTATTAAAGGTTTTTGGTTAAGCCGCTGGATGGAAGAATCTAGCGTAGTTGATAAAGCTAGAGTAGCTAAACAAGTGTATAGCATAATGAAACAGGGCGACGTAAAATTAGATGTAGAAAAGACTTTTCCCTTAGCACAAGCAGCGGAAGCCGTTACCTACAGCACCCAATCTGGTCGAACCGGAAAGGTGATTATTCAGTGCGGTTGAGCAAGTTTTTCAAATTTATTTTCATGTGTTTTAGTGTTCCTGTGTTCGGGTAGCTACACCATTTATTCCAATAACATGAGCACTAAAACACGCTAACACTCTCATCATGGTATCCACTTAATATCCTTAAAATCCGGTTTGCGCTTCTCTAGAAAGGCATTGCGGCCTTCTTTGGCTTCGTCGGTCATGTAAGCCAAGCGGGTGGCTTCTCCGGCAAATACTTGCTGCCCTACCATACCGTCGTCGGTGAGGTTGAAGGCGAATTTGAGCATTTTGATGGAGGTAGGTGATTTTTCCAGAATCTCCTGCGCCCACTGGTAAGCAGCATCTTCCAGTTCATCGTGCGGCACTACGGCGTTTACCATCCCCATGTCGTACCCTTCCTGAGCGGAATAATTTCGTCCCAAAAAGAAAATTTCCCGGGCTCGCTTTTGCCCCACCATCTTAGCGAGGTAAGCCGAGCCGTAACCGCCGTCGAAGCTGGTGACATCGGCATCGGTTTGCTTGAAGATGGCGTGCTCTTTACTAGCCAAGGTTAGATCACAAACGACGTGTAAACTGTGACCACCGCCAACTGCCCAACCGGGTACTACCGCAATTACCACCTTAGGCATAAACCGAATCAGCCGCTGTACTTCCAGAATATTGAGCCGGGGCATACCGTCGTCGTCTACGTAGCCTTGGTGCCCACGGGCTCGCTGGTCGCCCCCACTGCAAAAGGAGTATACTCCATCTTTGGTAGACGGCCCTTCGGCAGAAAGTAGTACCACTCCAATAGAGGTATCTTCCCGGGCATCCAGAAAGGCTTCAAACAATTCGCCCACCGTTTTAGGCCGAAAAGCATTCCGCACATTAGGCCGATTAAACGCAATGCGAGCCACACTACCGGATTTCTGGTAGGTAATATCTTCGTATTCTTTAACAGTTGTCCAGTTTGCTTGGGTCATGATAGTTAGGTTTATTTTTACAGTTGCTTGATCTGATTGTTGTATCGCTCGTGTGAGCCAACCCAAAACCAAACAATCGTTTCATCCTGGATAACTCCTAGGGCGCGGTAGGATGATCCGACTCTTACCGAGTAAATAGGTTGTGTTTGGTGAACTTGCTTGAATTGTAAACTGGTATGATGATGATCTTGCTTCCACAGTTGGTAGGCTTGTCTAGCTCTCTTTTGAGTGCCTCTTGGCAGCCTTACCAGCATTTTTCTAAATTTCTCAGTCGTTACTGATTTCACTACCAGTCGGCCTGTTTGGTTTTTCCCGCCTGATATTCTTGCAGTGCTTCTTGGGCTAATTTAGTCAAAGCCTCTTGAGAGTTTTCTAAAGATTTGTCCCACTGCATCTCATCAGTCAATAACTGGGCTAGTCGACGCTGTTCTTCTTTAGATAATTTTTCAGCTTTCTCCACAGCTTTTTTAAGTTCAGTAATCATTAGAATGCCAGATTTTTATTAAAGATAGTAGTTCTTCTCAGTTGTCTGATGTCAAGATAGTACTTTAATTAAACATACGACAAATGATAATGGTTTAGCGAATCGCTGGACAAATCATTTCTGAAAAAAGGGGTATTATTGTGTGACTTCATCGTAACCAGTAAAGTATGGCAAAATCTTTTAAAAGAGCAGGTAAGGTATTCGGAAAAATCAGTCTTGATCTAATTCCGGTGATTATTGGCATTCTTGCAGCCTTACTTATCAATGATTACCGACAGAAGCTACAGGAGCAAAAGCGACAGGCTATCTTATTGAATAATCTGGTTGATGAGTTTGCCAAGCGACGCGATGAGTTGAACAATGTCATCAAATATCGCCAGTTACCATTATTAAATACCCTCGAGGTTTACATCAATAACTCAGAGATCCCACTGCGCGAGATATTTCAGAAAGCAGGAGGCTTTGGGTTTCCTGAGGTCTATGTACTTTCTTGGGAATCAGCTCTGAATAGCCAAGATACTAAGAGCTTAGATTTTATTCTGCTTAATTCATTGTCGAGGATTACCTCTAATCAACAAGATATAACGTCTAGAACAGAAACTATCTACGACTTTCTGTACTCACCTGGAGTAACATTGTACGATTCTCGTCCTGAAGCTAAAGAATTACTAGACATAATGCTTAATGACTTTGTAGAAAGTGAAAGAACTTTAATTAGTCGCTATGATGAGTTCATCCAACTGGCCGATAGTCTATATGATGGCGTAACAGTAGATTCCATCGCAGTAGATAGTTTAGCTGCTGAAGTGGATACCGTCTCGTCTGAGTAGAGCATAATAGCTATTCACTCCGCAAGCTGTCTACCGGATTAGCGGTGGCGGCTTTGACCGATTGATAACTTACGGTAATCAGCGTCACCAGTAGGGCGAAAGCGATGGCTAGCACAAATACTAACAGACTGATATTCGTTCGGTAGGCGAAGTCAGCTAGCCATTGGTGCATGAGATAATAGGCTAAGGGGGTAGCAATCAGAAAAGCAATCACCACTAACTTGATATAATCGCGGGAGAAAAGCAGTAAAATACTACTGACTGAAGCACCTAGCACCTTCCGTACTCCTACTTCTTTGGTTCGCAATTCGGCAGTGTAAGCCGCTAGTCCGAACAGGCCGAGGCAAGAAATAAAAATGGCGATAAAGGCAAAATAGTTAAAAAGATCGCCCGTGCGTACTTCGTTCTGATACAACGTATTGAAGCTTTCGTCCAGAAACTGATATTCAAACGGATACGCTGGGTTCATCTCTTGCCAGACCGATTCCACTTTAGCGATTGACTCGGCCATGTTTTGATTATTAACTTTGATGTACAGATTGCTTCGCCAGTCGGGCGAGACGAACAGCACCAGGGGTGCAATAGCTTGGTGTACCGACTGAAAGTTAAAATCTTCAGCTACTCCAATCACCGTTCCTTCCACACCGTGAGCACTGAACGCCATTCCTACCGGATTTTCTACTCCCATCTGTTTTACGGCTTCTTCGTTCAGAATAAACGCAGTACTATCGGTACTTCGCTCGCGGGAAAATGCTCGGCCTTTGGCCATTTCAATCTGAAATGTTTCAATAAAATCTAAGTCAACCGAAAGCTGATTCAACAGGATGGTTTGGTCTTCTGCTTTTCCTGCCCAATCGGCTCCCGAAGTAGAACTGGCAATATTGGTCAGATTCTGACTAGCTGACGTAATACGGAGAATGTTCGGACTAGATTCTAACGCGGTTTTGAAGGTATTGACGGCTCCGTAAATTTCTCCGCTCATTGGCACGACCAGAATATGCTCTTTGTTGTAGCCTAGCTTTTTGTTCTGAATAAAATTGATCTGATCGTCAATTACGAGTGTGCCCACAATCAGAATGATAGACAGCGTAAATTGAAGTACGACCAATCCCTTCCGCAGAAAAACCCCCTTTGATCCGGCCTTGAAAGTTCCTTTAAGGACTTTGGTGGGACTGAACGAGGAGATAAACAGCGCAGGGTACAAACCCGCGGCCAGAGAGGTAATTAACGTAATGACTAACAATGCTCCGATGAGACGGAAGTCCAGCAGTTGCAAGCTAATCTGCTTCTGAGCCAAATCGTTGTACACCGGCAGTACCGTTTCAGCTAATAGTACGGCAATCGCGATAGCAATGACGGTATACAGCAGTGCTTCACCTAAGAACTGTCCAACGAGTTGACGTTTAATCGCGCCAATAGACTTCCTCAGCCCGATTTCTTTGGCTCGTTTGATGGAGCGGGCTGTAGCCAGGTTGGTGAAATTAATACAGGCAATCAGCAGAATGAATATTGCTACGGCAGAGAAAATGTACACATAACGAATGTCTCCTTTTCCACTGGCGTCTAAGGTAAAATTAGAATAGAGGTGGATTTCAGTAAGTGGTTGAAGGTAGATGTTATCGGTGCTTTCGGGAAAACGCTCTCGAAACGAGGCCATAATCTTATCGCCTACGGCTTCCGCCAAAACACCCTCTTGCAATTGAAGGTAGGTATAGTAATTAAAATCGCCCCAGTTATCCTCCCCAATATTATGATGCTGCAAAAAGAGTTCAAACGGAAGCAGGTAAGAGAAGCGAAGGTGGGAGTTCTTAGGCATATCTTCGTATACTCCGGTTACCGCTAATTCATGTTTATTATCCAGTCGAATAGTTTTACCCAGCGCGGATTCCGATCCAAAATATTTATCCGCTAGCGGTCTTGATAAGATCACCGAGTTAGGCTCATTTAGGGCCGTAGTCGGATCGCCTTCTTGGAACTCAAAACTAAACATCTCTAGCGTAGCTGGGTCAGCATACGCTCCTTCTTCTTCCTGATAAGGCACATCATCGTAAGTAAATAGCGATTGGCTGATAAGATTGTATCGAGTAGTATTTTCTATTTCAGGAATATTGTCTTGAACGAAATCAGCAAAGGGGGCGGGAGTAGTGGGGTAGGCTACCTCCTGGCCTCCCACCTGCCATTCTACAATAGCGCGATACAGATTATCGGCGTTAGTGTGATAACGGTCGTAGCTAAGTTCGTCCGCTATCCATAGTAAAATCAACAAAAAGGTAGCCACTCCTACCGACAATCCTCCGATATTGATAAGGGAGTAGACTCGGTTACTAATTAGATTACGAAAGGCGACTTTGAGATAATTCTTTATCATAATGATTAATGATGAACGACTGATGTCAATTATTACTCATTATATTGAAAAAGCTATGCCACGGTCAAAAAGCACGTTTCTGGCTCAAATAGGAAGAATAATTAGCAAAAAGCGTTCATTATCGGACGCCTATGTTAGGAATCGGACACTGAATTAGGATAATGTGAAACCTGTCAAGATAGGTAGTCTTTATTGATTCAACATCAGCACTTGCCCATCTTCTGTAAGTCGCGTTTCCAACTGTTCGTAATCAACTTCTTGAACTGGAATATTATTGTCAATGGCTAGTGCCGCTCCGGTAGCGGCACTTTGACCGAGAATCATAAAGACGGGTTCCATCCGGATGGAGCCGAAGGCGATGTGGGAGCTGGAGACACAAACGGGTACCAACAAGTTTTCACACTCTTCTTGTTTAGGGGTAAGTGCATCGTAAGAGATACTGTACGGTCGGTCGGGTTTTACGCCGATGTCGCCTTCGTTTTGTACGTAGCCATCGGGTTTAATGTAACGTTGCGTATTGTGCGAATCCATCGCGTAGGAACCCATACCGACGGGTTTAGGCACTTCCCGCTTACCTAGCACCTCCTGTTCGGTCATCACGAAGGGGCCAATCATGCGACGGGCTTCGCGCACGTAAATTTGGTGGGGCCAGTTACCATTGTCGGTAAACTCATCGGCGGCCAAGCCCCACTGGCTCATATCTTCTCGCACTTCTTCGGGCACCTGCGGGTCGTTAGCGATAAAGTACATCAGCCCTTTCTGGTAGTCTTCGTGCTGTTTAATAATTTCTTTACGACGTTCGTAGCTGCCTTCGGGGTAATCGTAGTTTTTACCAATATTATCGGTGCTTACCGGACCGTGATTATTCGTATCCGTTTTTCGGTTAGGAATAGGATCAAACTTGTTGAAGGTATCGCGCCATCCGCTATCAAATACGCGAGCCAGCAGTGCGTACTGACCAGGATCATAATTATCCGGCTTAGGAAAAGCCACCCGATTGTCGGGATGGTTAGATAAGCACATGCGAAAACAGTAAGCCTGAATTTTATCATCTCCCGAACCGTATTCGCCCGGATGTTCGGCTGAGATGAGTGGTAGTAAGCCACTAGTGGAATCGCCCGGAACCACGTAGGGGCTGATGTCGGTGGCAAACCAATGTTTATGATGCAGCACACCGGTTTGTACACCGTTCCATTCTTCGTCGTATACACTGTTGGCCTCCCGCCCTACGTGGTAGCTCACTCCGGCTGCAGCCATTAGATCGCCTTCGTAAGTGGCATCAATGAACATTTTCCCTTCGTAGCGTTGCCCATTCAGCGTTTCAATCGCGGTGATTTCTCCGTTTTCCATCGTTACTCCGTTTTCGCGATTCAGCCAGGCATCGCGGTAAACTGGAATTTCATACTCTCTTATCAAATCCTCGAAAACCCGTTCAGCCACGTGCGGTTCAAAAATCCACATGGTTCGCTCCTCACCATCCATCGCGCGATTGCCTTGCCCTCGGTTACCATATTCCGATTGCTGTTGCCATTGCCAGGCCGAATCCTCGTCGTAATGTTGAAACACTCGATGATAAAATTCCCGAGCTAGTCCGCCGATGACGGATTTGTCACCTGTATCGGTCCAACCTAACCCTCCCGCGGTTAATCCACCCAAATGCTTATCTGGTGAAACTATAATCACTGATTTATCCATCTTAGTCGCTTGAACCGCTGACGTGACGGCGGCGGAAGTACCTCCGTAAATAATAATATCGGCGGAGCGAACTGCTGCTTCTTCCGGTGTTTCTTGGGAAGTTTCAGACGGGCTGGAGCAGGAAAAGGTAAGTAGCGTAGAAAGTAATCCACTGAGAAGAAAGGAAAGAAATCTGGTCATAGCGTAGTTAGGTTGTTAGCCAATACTAATCAAATTGATCCATTTTTAATAGTCGAGAACTGATTTGTCGTTGGTTGCCTTACAGAAAATTCTTCCGTAAGCTTGCAGCATGGAGTGGAATTGGATCGAGTTTTTTGCCGTGGTCTTTGGATTAATTCCAATTTATTTAAATGTTAGAGAAATAGTTTGGGGATGGCCTACCAGTATTATAGGTTCTATTTTGTTGGGATTAATTGCTTATCAAGCGCAATTATATGCCAGTGTTGGACTCAACGTAGTTTATGTAATAATGGGATTTTATGGCTGGTATCAGTGGCTGTACGGTGGTAAGAATCAGTCTAAATTGCAAGTAACACGTACGGGCACTTCGCTTTTGTTTTTGCTAATTGTACTAGGAATTATCGGCACGGCCGGAATCGGCTATTTTTTCCAACGTACTACCGACGCTGATATACCCTATTGGGATGCATTCGGTACAGCTTTTAGTCTAGTAGGCACATATATGCTAGCTAAAAAAAAGCATGAAAACTGGCTACTGTGGATAGTAGTAGATGCGATATTTGTAGGTATTTATTTTACGAAAGAGTTGTACCTGTTGGCACTTCTTTATTTTTTGTACCTAGGGCTGGCTACTTACGGTTACTACCAATGGCGTCAATCCTTAGCTATCGCTCATGATTAAAATAGTGACCACTGGCCCCGAATCCAGCGGGAAAACTACGTTAGCAAAAGCGTTAGCCGAGTGTTACCAAGTGGCCTGGGTGCCCGAATACGCTCGCGACTATCTCAACGGTCTAGACCAGGATTACCAAGAGAAAGATTTGCTAGAAATAGCGAAAGGGCAAATTCAGCGAGAAGACGAAGCAGCAAAAAACAAGCCTGATTTGCTGATCTGCGATACTAGTCTGATAGTGATAAAAATCTGGAGTGAATATCGCTACGGTCGTTGCCATCCCTGGATTCTGGAGCAGGTTGAACAGCGTTCGGTTGATTTATATTTGCTCTGCTCCCCTGATATTCCTTGGGAGGCTGACCCACTACGGGAGAATCCGACTGACCGGGATGAATTGTTTGAATTTTATGAGCGGGCTTTAGCGGGTAAACCTAATCTGATAATTCAGGGTAAGCCTTCGGCCAGATTAGCTCAAGCTACAAATGCGATTGATCGCTTGCTTTCTTGACATTTCTCTTCTACTTTCGTTTTTCAGTTAGCTATTCGCCGTTCGGCGGTAGTTACAGCAAGGGGTGCCTCAATATAACGGGCTGAGATTATACCCTTACTACCTGATCTGGGTAATGCCAGCGCAGGGAAAATTGAGAAGGCAAAATGCCTTCGTTGTTCAACATTTTTATTAAAACGTATTATGAGAATCCTAGCTACTTTTTTGCTAGTGGGTTGCCTGTTCTCCGTGTCTGCCTGGGCGCAGACCACGGTATACGGCATGGTAACCGATGCTTCCTCCGGCGAACCCTTGGTAGGGGCCAATGTTCAAATTTTAGCTACCCAACAAGGTGCCACTACTGACCTTCAAGGAAAGTATCAACTAGAATTAGCCACCGATACCGCCACCCTACGAATCAGCTACGTCGGTTATCGGGTGCGCGAAGTTAAGATTACCGGATCAGGTGAAATTCAACGTTCGGTTTCATTATCTCCATCAACCTCTCTAGAAGAAGTAGTAATTCAGGCCATCCGGGCTGACCGGCAAGCTCCGGTAACGCAGACTACCGTGGAAAGAGAAACCATTGAGCAGCAGTACGTGGGGCAGGATGCTTTGTTTGTACTGGAAGAAACTACTCCTTCCATTCTAACCTACTCTGAATCGGGCACGCGGTTGACTAACTATGGGCAGATGCGGTTGCGAGGTATTGACCAAACCCGTATCAATATAACGCTGAACGGAGTGCCGCTCAATGATATGATTGACCAAGGAGTGTTCTTCTCTAATTTTACCGATTTTGGCAATAGTATTTCTTCGGTGCAGGTGCAGCGGGGAGTGGGGACTACTACCAACGGAACGGCATCCTACGCTGGTTCTATCAACTTCGAGTCAGTGAATCTGGATGATAGTGTGACCAGTGCCGAAATTCAACTGACGGGTGGTTCTTTCAACACCTGGCGGGCGAGTGGCGAAGTGAAAACTGGCAAACTCGCCAACAATATGGCATTCTACACCCGCTTTTCCCGCACTACCTCCGATGGCTACCGTAATCATACCGGTTCTGACTCGTACTCATTTTTCTTCTCCGGGGGATACTTCGGAGACAAAGACCTGATTAAACTGACGGCATTCACCGGGCGAAGTCAGAATGAGTTGGCGTATTTGGCGGTGGCGCTGCCGGATATTGAGCGTGATCCAAAGAGAAATTACGTCTCCGAGAATGATATTGACGACTTTGGGCAGCAGTTTATTCAGTTGCAGTACACCCGCATTATCAGTCCGCGCACTTCTTCGGTTTCTTCGATCTACTACGGCGGAGCGGGTGGCGATTTTCCGGCAACCTTTCCTGATGGAAACGGAAACCTTTCCCAAACTAACTTCCCTTTGTTCAACGATCATTACGGGTTCATGACCTACCTCAACCATACTTCTTATAATGGTCAATTTAACCTAAATGGTGGGCTACACGCGTATACCTTTCAGCGGGAAAATATTGAAGCGGTAGTTCCTAATATTTCTGAGCCGTACTATCAA